>NZ_JBCOSQ010000088.1:0-17835 GCF_040920905.1 Butyricimonas sp. RTP31003st1_G1_RTP31003_210430
GCGTTAATTTCAACCCATTTATAATTTCCGCAATGTCTGAAATCCGCCCGGAAGGTGAATCTTATCCGGTATACTTTTCCCCGGATAAGGTTGTTAAACTCTTTCGTTACACGTTCCCGATCGTCCGGGTGAATGGCGTTGTAGAATTTAGCCATCGGTATTTTCAGGTCCCATTCGAGGGTGTCCCTGTAAATGCCTTTTAATTGCAGGGAGTTGGTTATGAACACTTGTTCTTCGATATCATACATCCAAAGGGCGTGTTTCGTGATATTCAGGGCGAGAATCAATTTTTGGGTAAGGGATTTGATTTCTTCCTGTTGTTTTTGCATATTACTTATATCCAATGCTGTACACACGAGCCACTTCACGTTATCTTCCGTGAAGAGATGTTTGGTGATTAACAGCGTGTGTTCCAAGTTGTCGGAGAGAATGAATTTCTCGGCTCCTTGATAAGATGTTTTCCCCGCGGCCAGTTTCCGGTCGAATTCTTGCATTTGTCGGGCTCTTTCTTCACTTGTGATCAGCTCTTCCGAGTTCCCGATCATTTCTTCGGCTGTACGCCCGAATATGGCCGATCGCTCGCTCCAGAATATATAACGTTCCGTGTTCATGTCTTTGATTGAAATGGGGAACTCTATACTTTCGAGTACCCGGTTCAAAAAGAGCTGTAATTTTTCGGTCTCTGTTTTTCTCAACGTGTAATCGGTGATGTCTCGCATGAAAGCGATCACTTGATTGTTCGGGAGTAGGGCAGTGTGAACATCAAAAAAGTACTTGATATTTTTTACCGGGAGATAGATGTCAAAATATCGGGGAGCCTTTTCCTCCCGTGTCTTTTGGAGTTGTTCCTGAAAATAGTTTTTGCTTTCCGGTTCTTCAATGAGTTCTTCCAAAGTTTTACCGATCATCTCTTCCGGGGGATAAGGGATATGCTCGAGGATGGGATTGAGTAAGCTGACTAGATGATATGACTCATCAAAGATAATCATCATGTTCGGGGTTGCGGCCAGTATAGCCTCCTGCATTTCCACCGACGGTTTTGTTCCGAAAGTTGAAGAATATTCTGACATATATAATACTATTTTGTACGCCTTTACTCCCTGTTGGGGGATGTTCTTCAAATGTACGTTTTTTTTTATTTATTTAGTCATGTATATAATTGTTTATTTTTATGGGGGCGGGTATTATAAAGTGAATATAAATAATCGTGGGTGTATTTTATGGGGGTGTGTCTTATAAAATTTGATTTTTTTAGAGAGTTTGTGTCAAAAATATAGGGGTGTGTATTGAAAATAAATAAAATTTTATATATTTGACCCCTGAAAATATAGGGTTTACTTCTTAAAATACAAATTTATGGCAAAATTTAGATTCTTAGCTTTACAAGAGATTGCCCGTCGTAAACCCGTGGAGTGCGGGGAACGTCCCAGGTGTTCTGTCGTGTTTGGAGAAAACGTGTTTTCAATGGATAAAATGCGTCACTATCTTTCCATCGAAGCCTATAAAAAACTGGAAAAGGCAATGTCTGAAGGATTGGCGATC
This sequence comes from Butyricimonas sp. RTP31003st1_G1_RTP31003_210430, assembly GCF_040920905.1. Taxonomy (NCBI): domain Bacteria; kingdom Pseudomonadati; phylum Bacteroidota; class Bacteroidia; order Bacteroidales; family Odoribacteraceae; genus Butyricimonas; species Butyricimonas sp. RTP31003st1_G1_RTP31003_210430. The sequence continues at coordinate 1,543 of NZ_JBCOSQ010000088.1, forward strand.
GATCGAGGATTGGCTGATCAAGTGGCTGCCGCGATGAAGGCTTGGGCTGTTGAACGGGGAGTTACTCACTACACGCACTGGTTTCATCCTTTGAATGGTGCCACGGCAGAGAAACATGATTCTTTTATTGATTTGTTGCCGGATGGTGACGTGATCGAATCATTTGACGGGCGACTACTTGTCCAGCAAGAACCCGATGCATCCAGTTTCCCGAACGGGGGAATTCGTAACACGTTCGAGGCTCGCGGTTACACGGCCTGGGACCCGGCGTCCCCGGCTTTTATAAATAATCGCACGTTATGTATTCCCACGATATTCGTGGCCTACACGGGTGAGGCTCTTGATTTTAAAACACCGATGTTGAAGTCGTTGGCCATGATCGACCGGGCAGCGGTAGATATTTGCCAGTATTTCGATAAAGACGTGCAGCGAGTGATTGCCACGCTGGGATGGGAGCAGGAATATTTTCTGGTGGATGAGGCTTTGTATAATGCCCGCCCTGATCTGAAATTATGTGGTCGCACGCTCATGGGCCATTCTTCTGCGAAGGATCAACAGCTGGAGGATCAATATTTCGGTTCCATCCCGGCACGGGTTACGGCCTTCATGGAAGAACTGGAATACGAGTGTCATTGTCTGGGAATCCCGATCAAGACCCGCCATAACGAGGTGGCCCCGAATCAATTCGAATGTGCCCCTATTTTTGAAGAGGCGAATCTGGCTGTCGATCATAATCAGTTGTTGATGTCCACCATGAAAAAGGTGGCTCGTCGTCATAATTTCCGGGTGCTGTTGCACGAGAAACCCTACAAGGGGGTGAACGGTTCGGGTAAACACAATAACTGGTCGTTGTTGACGAACACGGGAGTGAACCTATTGTCTCCGGGCAAGAATCCGAAGTCGAATATGCAGTTCTTGATCTTTCTGGTATCGACAATCAAGGCCGTGTATGAACATGGTGATTTGCTGAAAGCATCGATCGTGTCTCAAGGAAACGAGGCCCGGCTGGGAGGGGACGAGGCGCCACCGGTAATTATGTCCGTGTTCTTGGGGAATTACTTGTCGGGTGTGCTTGATGAGTTGGTGGAGAAGGTGAGCGACCGGAAGATGAGTCCGGACGAGAAGACCGAGTTGAAATTGAACGTGGGTAAAATTCCGGAAATTATGCTAGATAACACGGACCGTAACCGTACGTCACCTTTTGCGTTCACCGGGAATCGTTTTGAATTTCGCGCGGTGGGGTCGTCAGCCAATTGCGGGGGACCGATGATCGCGTTGAATGCCGCTGTTGCCGAGCAGTTGATTGCTTTTAAAAGGGAAACGGATGCTTTAATCGAGAAAGGCGTTAAGAAAGACGAGGCAATTTTCCAGATATTGCGTAAATACATCATCGAGTCCAAACCCGTACGTTTTGAGGGGAATGGTTACAGCAAGGAATGGAGGGAAGAGGCCGCCCGTCGGGGATTGTCCACGGTGGTGGATTGTATCCCGGCTTTAAAGGCTTATTGTTCGGAGAAGGCCAAGCGGTTGTTCGTGGACAACGGGATATTGAGTGAACGAGAGCTGGAAGCGCGTTTCGAGATCAAGAATGAAATTTATTTGAAGAAATTGCAGATAGAATCTCGTGTATTGGGAGATCTCGTCTTGAATCACATTATCCCGACCGCGATCACTTACCAGAATACTCTGTTGACGAACGTGACGGCGCTGAAGAATATCCTGCCGGACTACGAGTCTGTGGCTGACGTGCAAATTGAGGCCATCCGCACGATTTCCTATCATATCCGGGAGATCCAGACGATGGTGTCTGATATGACGGAAGCTCGCAAACAAGCTAACGCGATTGCCGATGAAGTGGCACGGGCCGAGGAATACACGGAAAAGGTTCGCCCCTATCTGGAGAAGATCCGTTATCACGTGGATAAGCTGGAATTACTCGTGGACGACGAGATCTGGCCGTTGCCGAAATACCGGGAACTGTTGTTCTCCCGGTAGATTTTATACTTGGGTGTACTCGCTTGGTGAAAATCGGGCGAGTTCGCTATCTCCAAAAAATAAATAAAGATGTAGTGGTATCCCTTCCGGTTGATCCCCGGAGGGGATTTCTATGGTTACGTTTTCGTCGCCCCTGCGAGCGGGTATGTCACGAAGTAGACAGGGAGAACGTCGTAGCGTGTCGTAGAAATAGCCCACGAACACTTGGTCCGAGGCGCTTGCTTTCGGGCAATCGATTCCGTTTTTCCAGTTCAAAGTGACCGTCCACCCGTTGCGTTCCGTGCCGGTGATGACGGGGGCTTCTAGTGTTCCCATGGAAAAACGGAAAGTTTTGAATGCCCATACTCCTTTGCCCGGGAATAGGCATCCTCCGTTGGTTGAATGGAATAAAGAGTCGCTCTTGGAAACCCCTCTCTCCCGGGCCGCGATTCGCCATATTAGTAAGTCCCCGATAGCCCGTTTGTAAATTTTCCACATTTTGCGGGCTTCCGTGAATCGGTCCGTGGTTTGCTTCTCTCCCTCTGTTCTGGATTTTCTGGGTCCCCGGGTGGATTTGCATTTCCGGACTTTCCCTCCGTACAAGAAATAAGTATACCCGTCGGCTTTAACCGGGCCGTTTGCAAGTATGGCTAAAAATAAAGGAGAGGTTATGTCCATGTCAATACTGATTTAAAAATGAATAATTGATGAATACCGGTGCAATAGTAGTAATAATATTTTGAATAAACAATACCTATACTTTATGAACCTTATTATATATAAGGTTCATATAAGGTTTCTATAAGGTATCTATAAGGTTCATAAAGGTATTGATTCGATATTCTTCAAAAAATGAAGATAAATTTTTATCTCAACTTTTCTACTACTTAGCTTTATTTTAGAATTAATTGTCGTATATTGCGGGTCTTAATTAAATAAAAGGATTATGGCGGAATTTGTAAACTCTATTGGTCAGGTGCGGGGAAAATTCGGAAACGTGGTTGCCTATGTGCGGGCTAACGGTAAGAATTATTGTAAAGGTGCGAGTATTTCTCGTAAACCTAGCACGGAGTCGCAAAAGCAACAGGCTGCGGCGTTTGCTGTTGTGGTGAGTAGAAAGGGATGGATGGCTCGGGCGATTCGATTGGGATTTCCGGGAAATCAATACCCGAAAGGTTTTAACGGGTTCACGAGTGCGAACGTGACAACGGCCGTGATGGTTGAAAAGGTTAATCCCATGAAACCGATAGTCCGCTATAAGAAAGCTATTCAGGAATACCGGGGTATTATTGATTATTCGAAACTTCGCGTGGCGGCGGGTGCGCTTGTCAGTCCGGTTGTTGGTTGTGAGGTGGAGACCGAGAGCCGGAAGGTGCATTTCTCGCATCAAGGAATGGCCGTGGAGGCTATAGATTGTTTCTTGGATGACGAGATTTATGGTGTACTTCTTCACGAATCGACACATTCCTGTGAAGTGATGCGATTAGGAATGCGTGGGGAGGATTGGAACGAGAGCGTGGATTTCCCGGAAGAGGCAGAAGCGGAGGGGCTGGTTGTTTATGTTTTTGCCCGTGCGGCAGATGGAAAGGATACTTCTGATTCGGTGTGTTTAAAATGTAATGGATAACTTGAAAATTGAAAAACTAGATAAATGGTAAAGAAGGCGGTTATACAGGTTCGGGACACGATGATCCGGACGTTACAGGAAAATGGAATAGACTACATCTGTATCACAGATATTGCTCGTCAGAAGAACCCAGTTGAACCTAAAGATGTGGTGAAGAATTGGATGAGGGTAAAGAATACTTTGGAATATCTTGGTCTGTGGGAGAAATTGAATAATCTCAATTTTAAAGGGGTCGAATTCGACCCCCTTTTGAACGAGGCGGGAAACAATGCTTTCACGATGAGTCCGTCTCGTTGGGTGGAAACAACGGGTGCTATTGGTATTATTACGAAAAATGGAGCGGGAGGAGGTACGTACGCCCAAAGGGATATTGCGTTTAAATTTGCCAGTTGGGTTTCCGTGGAATTTGAATTATACTTGATCAAGGAATTCCAGCGTCTGAAAGAACAGGAACAAGCTCAACTCGGTTGGTCGGCCAAACGGGAGCTTTCAAAAATCAACTACCATATCCACACGGATGCGATTAAGCAAAATCTGATCCCGAAAGAGCTTTCTCCGGCACGGGTTTCTCAAGTGTATGCTAATGAGGCTGACGTACTGAACGTGGCCATGTTCGGGATGACGGCTTTCGAATGGCGGGAGGCGCATCCGGATATGAAAGGTAATATTCGGGATTATGCCACGATCAATGAGTTGATCTGCCTTTCGAACATGGAAAATTTGAATGCCGTTTTTATTCAGGAAGGTATGGCTCAACAAGAGCGTTTGTTGAAATTGAACCGGATTGCCATCCAGCAAATGCGAGTGTTGGCGGACATGGACGGAAGGAAGCTGATGAAATAAAATTGCTCAAAAAAATGTGTCTGAAAAATTGACAATTCACATAGAATAATTGTAAGTTTGTGCCCGCAATGAAAAAATTCATTATAGGCATATTAATTGGCTTTGTGGCTATTTTTTGTTTGAATGAAATTTCAGACAAAAGGGGACAGTTATCCTCAAGCGTGCAGACTGTTACAGAGCAATATGCCGATGATGCGGAGCATACTTGCGAGCTGTCTTCGCATTCCAGACAAACGCTTGCCAATGAATGGCGTTTTTCGTTTGAAGGACTGGATGCCGTTAATTTAAGGAGAGATGATACATCGCTGTCTTCTTCCTCCGGTCCGAGAGGGACGAATCCTTCCCGAAGTTTAAAGTTCGCATCTACGATCTTAATGTTGTCTTTCTACGATGTTCCGTTGACTAGTCGGGACACGAAAAATTTATATTATCATTATTGTTTCGTGAAATCATCGTGTAGGTATTTTGTCTACACATTGAGGAAAATAATTATTTAGCGTCTGGTTTATTTATGAGTGTACGTGCAGGTATCCGGTGGGGTAGCTGTGATGAGGTGTGTATTCATTTTATTTACGTTATTCATATTTAAACTTATATCGCTATGTCTAATTTATTTTTATTCACATTTATAATGTTGATCATTACTTTCTTTATCGGTTTTTTTGTTGCCTTGATTATAAAAATAATTGCTTCTTGGGCTGATCTCCTTGATTTTTGTCAATTACATAGGGAGGAACTTGCAGAGATAAAAAGGATCAAGAAATTGCAGCGTCAGACGGTGGCTGTTACGGTTCAATCCGGAAGGGAGAACTTGGTTGCCGAGAAGAATCAACATACGGCTCATCGCTTGCAAGAGACTGTTCACGGCGTGAAATCGGATAAAAGAGCCGCTGTTTAATTTTGGCAGGTCGTATTCTTTCTATAATCTTATCAGATTTATATTGCGATGGAAAATATAGATGTTCTTAATTTATTCCAAGGTATTGGAACGATGGTCGCTAGTGGATGGTTTCTTGCCATTGCTCGGGTGGTGCTGGTCATGATTGGTTTTTTGTTGATTTATTTGGGATGGAAGGGTATCCTTGAACCCATGATTATGATTCCGATGGGGTTGGGTATGATCGCAATTAATTGCGGAACGTTGATCATGCCTGACGGTTCATTAGGGAATCTTTTTTTGGACCCGATGCTCACGGATACCGATGAGTTGATGAATGTGATGCAGATTGACTTCCTGCAACCGATATATACCCTGACATTTAGTAACGGGTTGATCGCCTGTTTCGTGTTTATGGGGATCGGGACGCTGTTGGATGTCGGGTATTTGCTCCAAAGACCTTTTGTTAGTATTTTTTTGGCCTTATGTGCGGAACTTGGGACATTCCTGACCGTACCGATTGCGTCGGCCATGGGATTAACGTTGAAAGAGAGTGCCTCCGTTGCCATGGTAGGTGGAGCTGACGGGCCGATGGTCTTGTTCACTTCTCTGGTGCTTGCCAAACATCTGTTTGTACCGATTACGGTGGTAGCTTACCTGTATTTGGGATTAACGTATGGAGGGTATCCGTATCTGGTTAAGTTGTTGATCCCGAAACGTCTGCGTGCGATTAAAATAACCAATCGAAAGGAGCCGAAACAATACGGGGCCAAGGTAAAACTAGCTTTTGCCGTCATTCTTTGTGCCGTGTTGTGCTTTATGTTCCCCGTGGCTTCCCCTCTTTTCTTCTCGTTGTTTATCGGGGTTGCCGTTCGTGAGTCCGGGATGAAACATGTTTATGACTTTGTGAGTGGGCCGTTGCTGTACGGGTCAACGTTCATGTTGGGAATGTTACTAGGTGTTTTGTGCGATGCGCATTTGTTACTTGATCCCAATATTATCAAATTGTTGATTTTAAGTGTGCTGGCATTACTACTCTCCGGTATCGGTGGTATTATCGGTGGTTATGTGATGTACTTTATCAAGAAAGGAAATTACAATCCTGTTATTGGTATTGCAGCCGTCAGTTGCGTGCCGACCACGGCAAAGGTGGCTCAGAAAATAGTCAGTAAAGAAAATCCTGAATCCTTCATATTAGGAGATGCTCTGGGTGCTAATATTTCGGGAGTGATTACTTCTGCTATTATCACCGGAGTATATGTTTCTTTTATTCCGTATTTATAGTAAGTGTTTTTGAAAAGTAACGCCCGGAGATTCCTCCGGGCGTTATGCTTTTTGTTTGAATTTCTTTTAGAACATATAGTCCCACATCGGCAGCAAGATCGGTTTCTGATCTAATGCTTTCAATGCTTTTTCTCCCAAGTATTTTTTGTGAATAACTACCCGGAAGATGTATTCGTCAAACCATTTGTCGGTGAAGGTGAGGTAACCGTTGTGTCCGGCTTGCGGACCCCAGCTGTTCTCGAATTCCCATTTCGTGGGTTTGCCGTTCGCATCAACATCCACTGCAACCAATGACATGGCGTGAGCAGAACCGCTTTGGCGGGTCAGGATACGGGTTTTCTTGTCCATGGAGAAGTCTACACCCATCAACGAGTTGTAGTCGTACATTTCCGGATCAAGAATTCCGGTTTCACGGTTGAAATATTTGCCCACGTCGCTGGAGGTATACATGGCCTCGTTGCCTTTGATAGAGGCGATGGCTGCTGTTTTGATGTCTTCGTTCGGCAGGTTCAGATATACCCAGTTGATCCCCTCGACGGTGTTCCGGTAGTTCTGAATATCATATACTTTATAATATTCCCGGGTTGGGTCGTTCATGATCATGATGTAATTTTTCGGGCTGTAATCGGCTGGTGTGATCTCCTTGTAGAATTGTTGGGGAGTGTAATTTGCCAGCTCCTTGATTTCCCCGTTTCTATCCTTGTATCTCCAAGTGAATGTGGTTGGCGGTTCGCCTAGGCAAAGAGCCAAGATGCGGTAAATGTCTTTCAGAATAGAGACTTTCTCAGCACGTAGTTCTTTGATCTTTTTACCTTGAGCGGCCATTTCCCGGATGATGTAGCCACCCTTGCGGAGACGCTCGTTGATCAATGATCCCATGGCACTCGTGTTGTTCGAGTGAGCGGTTTCCGGCATGACTTCCTTGGGTACAACACCGTATTTTTCTCCCAGGTTGTAATAGAGGTTCCATACACCGCCGTCACCCACGGGAGCTTGGAACATGAAGGTCACGTCCCGGTCGTCCATCGGCTTGTTGGCCGTGGCAATCATGTTTTCCAGGAAAAGATTAGATTTCTCGAACATATCCCAGAAGTAAAGGTAGTTGTGAGAGAAATCGAATCCCGTGAGGTTATATTTCTCGATAATACTCGGACGTAACACGTTCATGGAGGTAAACATCCAGCAGCGTCCGGAACTTTGCTGATCCGTGATACCCTGTACTTTTACCCGGTATTTGAAATAGTGGTCTATTTTTCCTTGAATCTCCCGATTAAGGGCGTTATCTCGGATATTCTTGTCATTGGTCAACACGTTCTGAATGGCTTTCGTGGAAGCGTCTTTCTGGAAACTCCCCTTGATGTCATTCAGTTCTTTTTCACCGATCGTCTGGGCGCATAGCGACGCCCCGGTCAGTAATAAAGTAACTAATGTAACTTGTATTTTCTTCATAGTTTATTTATTATTGAATTTTATTAAACCTGTAACCTGTCAACTTGTAACCTGTAACGTTGCGCTGCAACTAAATATGGATTACTTCGTCGTAAGCGGCAGCAGCAGCCTCCATCACGGCCTCGCTCATTGTCGGGTGCGGGTGAACCGTTTTGATGATGTCATGAGCGGTAGCTTTTACCTTGCGGGCAAGTACCATCTCGGCGATCATTTCGGTCACGTTCATACCCACCATGTGAGCGCCCAGCAGGGTATTGTCGGCAGCGTTGAAGATCAATTTGATGAATCCTTCGTTTGCTCCGGCTGCGCTCGCTTTGCCTGATGCGGTGAACGGGAATTTACCGATCTTGATTTCATAACCGGCTTCTAAGGCTTTTGCCTCGTTCAGACCAACGGATGCAACTTCCGGAGTCGTGTAGGTACATCCGGGGATGTTAGTATAGTCGATGGGGTCTGTGTGTACTCCCGCGATGTGTTCCACGCAGCAGATAGCCTCGGCAGATGCCACGTGAGCCAATGCCGGGCCGTGAACAATGTCACCGATAGCGTAAACGCCTTCCACGTTCGTGCGGTAGTAGTCGTCTACTTTTACACGACCTCTTTCCATTTCAATATTCAATTCTTCCAGACCGATATTTTCCACGTTCGGGGCGATACCCACGGCGGACAACACGATCTCAGCCTCGTGTACTTCGATTTCGCCTTTCTTATTTTTGATGTTCACTTTCAACAAACCTTCTCCGCTTTCCACGCTTTCCACTGAAGATTTCACCATCACGTCGATTCCGGCTTTCTTGAAAGAACGGCCTACTTGTTTGGATACTTCCTCGTCTTCAAGCGGCAGGATGGTCGGCATGAATTCAACCAACAATACTTTGGTACCCATTGCGTTGTAGAAGTATGCCAATTCGGAACCGATTGCCCCGGAGCCTACCACGATCATGGATTCCGGCTTGTGGTCAAGAGTTAAGGCTTGACGGTAACCGATAATCCGTTTTCCATCCTGAGGGATATTCGGTAACTGACGGGAACGGGCGCCCGTGGCTAAAACGATATGTTGAGCCTCGAAAATGGTCTTTTCTCCGGCGGCATTTGTTACCTCTACGGTTTTGTCTGCGGTCAGTTTTCCATGACCTTCGATCACGGTGATGTTATTCTTCTTGAACAAGTATTGAATTCCTTTGCTCATTTTGTCGGCAACACCCCGGCTGCGAGCGATGATGGCATCGAAATCGGGTGCGGCATTCTCGATTTTTACCCCGTAATCAGCAGCGTGATGGGCGTATTCCAGCACTTGTGCGGATTTAAGCAGGGATTTCGTGGGAATACATCCCCAGTTCAAGCAAATTCCACCCAGTTCGGCACGTTCTACGACGGCCACGGTCATTCCTAATTGAGACGCACGAATGGCAGCCACGTATCCTCCGGGACCACTACCAATTACGATTAAGTCGTATTTCATTTCTTATATTTTTAATAATGTGAATAATTTTAGTGTTGAATCATCGGGACACAAAATTAGGGGAATTGTTTAGAATAGAAAACAAATTCACTTCAAAAGTCGCTTGTAGTACAAATGTCTGTGTGTTATATATTTTATTTCAGAGGTTTATATGGTCATTTTGACAAGAGTTGATGTTAAAATTTTGGTTTTATAAGTTGAAATAGTATCTTTACACGCTTAAAATTTTATTAGTGTTGAAAATATTTGGTATATGGAGTATTCCGTAGCGTGGATTCATGTCTCTGGTTGTAAATCAAAGGAATATTTCATGTCACTTGGAACATAAAATTGGATATTAATATGAAAGGACTAAAAATTGTTGTTCTTGCTAAGCAGGTTCCCGATACGAGAAACGTGGGGAAAGATGCGATGAAAGCAGACGGAACTGTAAACAGGGCAGCTTTACCTGCCATCTTCAATCCTGAGGATTTAAATGCTTTAGAGCAAGCTTTAAGATTAAAAGATACAATTGAAGGGACAACCGTTCATGTACTGACGATGGGACCCGGCCGTGCTGCCGAGATCATCCGTGAGGCTATGTACCGGGGTGCGGATGGAGGTTATTTATTGTCTGATCGTGCTTTTGCCGGTTCGGATACGTTGGCAACTTCTTATGCTTTATCTTGCGCATTACGCAATTTGGAATATGATCTGATTATTTGCGGTCGTCAAGCTATTGACGGGGATACCGCTCAGGTAGGTCCGCAGGTGGCTGAGAAATTAGCTTTGCCGCAAGTGACCTATGCAGAAGAAATTCAAGGTTGTGACGGGAAAATCGTGACGATCAAACGTCGTTTAGAGAGAGGTATTGAAGTGGCTACTTGCCCGATGCCTTGCGTGGTGACCGTGAACGGTTCTGCCGCTCCTTGTCGTCCGAGAAACGCACGTTTCGTGATGAAATACAAGAACGCGAAGGGTACTCAAGAGGCACAGGATGCTAATGAGGATTATTTTGCATTGGTGAACGAACGCCCGTATTTGAAATTGACCGAATGGAGCGTGAATGATATTCAGAGTAATCCGACAGATCTCGGTTTGAGCGGATCACCAACCAAGGTAAAGAATATCGAGAGTGTGGTGTTCCAGGCTAAAGAGGCTAAAGTACTTTCCGGTACGGATGCTGAATTGGATGCCATGATGAAAGAGTTGATAACTAACCATACAATCGGGTAATTTTAGATTTTAAATTGTAAGTTTTAAATTGAAAACTTCTGAAACGAGGCAATTGGAATTTACAAAATCTAAAATCTAAAATCTAAAATTTTAAATGATATGAACAGTGTATTTGTATATTGCGAAATAGAAGAGGGTACGGTTGCTGACGTGAGTCTCGAATTATTGACCAAAGGACGTGCCCTTGCAACAAAACTTGGCGTGAAGCTGGAGGCTATCGCTTTGGGCGAAGGACTGAAAGATGTTGAAAAACAAGTATTCCCTTATGGCGTGGACGTACTTTGGGTAGGTGACGATGCTCGCCTGGCTCCTTACACAACGTTGCCCCACACGAAAATGTTGGTACGTTTGTTTGACGCAGAGAAACCGCAAGTGGCTTTGATGGGAGCAACCAGTGTGGGACGTGATTTAGGTCCTCGTGTGTCCTCTGCATTACATAGCGGTTTGACGGCTGACTGTACGAGCCTTGAAATCGGTGAGTATACCGATGCCAAGAGCGGAAAGAAATACGAGAATTTGTTATACCAGATTCGTCCGGCATTCGGAGGAAATATCGTGGCCACGATCGTGAACCCGGAATGTCGTCCGCAGATGGCTACGGTTCGCGAAGGTGTGATGAAGAAAGAAATCTTCAATCTTCAACATCAGGGAGAAGTGAAGAAATTGAACGTGGACGAGTATTTGGATGATACCGACTTGGTGGTAAAGGTGATTGAGCGTCACATGGAAAAATCCAAAGTGAATATCAAGGCTGCCCCGATCATTGTTTCCGGTGGATATGGTGTAGGTTCTAAAGAGAACTTTAACTTATTATACGAGTTGGCCGCTGTTTTAGGCGGGGAAGTAGGTGCTTCTCGTGCCGCTGTGGATGCCGGATTCTGCGAACACGAACGTCAGATCGGACAGACAGGAACAACGGTTCGTCCTAAATTATATATTGCTTGCGGTATCTCCGGACAGATCCAGCATACTGCCGGGATGGAAGAGTCTTCTATGGTAATTGCTATTAACACGGATGCAAACGCTCCGATTAATAAATTTGCCGATTACGTGATCACGGGTGACTTGAACGTGGTTATCCCCAAAATGATCCAGTATTATAAGAAGAACAGCAAATAGACAATTGTAAATTTTAGATTGTAAATTTTAAATTGAAATGGAGTTGTCGGAAAATACAATCTAAAATCTAAAATTTAAAATTTAAAATGGAATAAGGTATGGCAAATTTCTATACAGATAACGAGGATTTAAAGTTCCACTTGGGACATCCCTTGATGCAGAAGATTGTTGCTTTGAAAGAGCGCAATTTCGAGGATGCAGGGAAATGCGAGATCGCACCGCGTGATTTCGAGGATGCAATGGATAATTATGACAGAGTGTTGGAGATCGTGGGTGATATTTGTGGTAACGTGTTGGCTGAAAATGCCGAGGGCGTGGATCACGAGGGACCGGAAGTAATTGACGGTCGGGTAAAATACGCTCCCGGGACTCAACAGAATCATGATATGCTGGCTCAGGCCGGATTGTACGGTATGTCATTACCGCGTGAGTATGACGGGTTGAACTTCCCGATGGTACCTTACGTGATGGCAGCAGAGTTGGTGTCCCGTGGTGATGGCGGTTTCGCTAATATCTGGGGATTACAGGATTGTGCTGAAACGATTCACGAGTTCGCCAACGAGGAACAAAAACGTCAGTACTTACCCCGTGCGGCAAAGGGCGATACTTACGCCATGGACTTGACCGAACCGGATGCAGGATCGGATTTACAGTCTGTACAATTGAAAGCGACCTATTGCGAGAAAGATGGAAAATGGTATTTGAATGGTGTGAAACGTTTCATCACGAATGGTGACGCTCATATTTCATTGGTACTTGCCCGTTCTGAAGAGGGTACGCACGATGGACGTGGTCTGTCCATGTTTATTTATGACAAGGCTAACGGCGGAATGACCGTTCGTCGTATTGAGAATAAATTGGGTATCAAGGGTTCCCCGACTTGCGAGTTGGTGTTTAAGGATGCTCCGGCTGAATTGGTTGGAGAGCGTAAACTTGGATTGATCAAGTACGTGATGTCTTTGATGAACGGTGCCCGTTTGGGTGTTGGGGCTCAATCTGTGGGTATTGCAGAGGCCGCTTACCGTGAAGGTTTGAAATATGCTCAAGAAAGACGTCAGTTCGGTAAAGCAATTATCGAATTCCCGGCTGTATACGAGATGTTGACCAACATGGAGGCTAAATTGCAAGCATCTCGTTCTGTTCTTTACGAGACTAGCCGTTTTGTTGATATGTACAAAGCGTACACGCATCTTGCCAGCGAGCGTACGTTGAATAAAGAAGAGCGTGAGGAGATGAAGAAATACCAAAAGTTGGCAGATATCTTCACCCCGCTATTGAAATTGTTCTCCAGCGAGTATGCGAATGAGATTGCTTACGATGCTTTGCAGATTCACGGGGGATCCGGATTCATGAAAGATTACCCGATTGAACGTTTGGTTCGCGATGCTCGTATCACGAATATCTATGAGGGAACTTCTCAGTTGCAGGTGGTTGCCGCCATTCGCGGTGTGACCACGGGACAATTCTTGAAACAAATCCGTGAGGAATACGAGCAAGCTTCTATCCGTCCGGAACAGGAATATGTTCGTGAGATATTGAAAGGTATGACCGGGGCATTCGAGGCTGCCGTGACGAAAGTTACTGCTGTTGGGGAATCGGAATATGTAGATTTCCATGCACGTCGTTTGGTTGAGATGGCAGGATATATCATTTTGGGGTATTTACTGTTGATTGATTCTCAACGTTGTGATCGTTTTGCTAAATCTGCCGAGATCTTTGTGAAATACGGTCAAGCAAAGGTTGCCGGATATGCTGCATTTATCAATGACTTCGAATTGAAGGACTTGGGAATGTATAAAAAATAATAATCTACGAAAAGTATGATCATGAAAAAGGGAGGCTTTGAAACCTCCCTTTTTTATTTATTCTCCTCTTTTTATTTCAATTGGTTTATAACTTGCTCTTTCCTTGCGATCAGTCGTAGCTGCACAACTGATGCCCCGTTCCCTCATGGCTTTGTTTTTCCCGATGTGAGTATCCGGGAATTTCTTTTTCTTACCGAAAAAAGTAGAGATTCCCAGTCCTATAAAAGCCAGACCGATTAACACGGCTATGATGATAAAGTAGGTTCCTATCATAATTGTTTATTTTATATATACAAAAATACCAATATTACTTCGCTTTCCCAAAGAAACGAGCGGGATTCTCGATAGTGATATTTTAAAGATAACCAATGAATTGTAATTTTAATAATAAAAGGGATTTTGATTCGAAATTAGAAAGAAAAGGCCGCAAATTCGTTTTTATATGGTGTTTTACGATGTTTTTTCCGTGTAAAAACGAGAATCGTTAAAAAAAAAGATTAAAAAAGGCTATTTATTACTTTGTTTTTTCTACATTTGAGGTGCAAAGTCAAATAAAATTGAGAAACAATGGAAGGATACGAACAAAACGACGGAATGGATACGAATGATAGAGATGAAATCTATTCCAATGCAGTGAAAGCAGGGAAAAGAACTTATTTTTTTGATGTGAAGGCGACCCGTAATAATGATTACTATTTGACGATCACCGAGAGCAAGAAAAAATTTGATAATAACGGTAATCCAAGCTACGAGAAACATAAAGTGTTCTTGTATAAAGAAGACTTTGACAAGTTTGTCGAGGGCTTAGAAGAGGCTATTGGCGTGGTAAAAGCTGCAATCAATGGCGAACTTCCGGAAAAGAATACTGACCTGTAAATAGTACTGTAATAAAATATTGAAGCGGGATGCACGATAAGTGAATCCCGCTTTTTATATGAACTCCCTTTTATGTTTTTTCTCCACTGAATTTTTGAGTATCTTTGTGTGGACAGAAAGAAGAGAAACATGGAGAATAAGCCGTTGGCAGAGCGAATGAGACCGAAGTCTTTAGAAGACTATATCGGGCAGCAACATCTGGTGGGACCGGGCAAGGTGCTACGAAAGATGATTGATTCGGGAGTTGTGTCTTCCTTTATTTTATGGGGGCCTCCGGGAGTGGGGAAAACGACGTTGGCGATGATTATCGCGGAACAGTTGAAACGTCCGTTTTACGTGTTGAGTGCCGTGAGTTCCGGGGTAAAGGATGTGCGCGAAGTGATTCAGAAAGCCGAGGGACAACGTTTCTTTAATACACCGAATCCCATCCTGTTTATCGATGAAATTCATCGATTCTCGAAGGCCCAGCAAGATTCTTTGCTGGCAGCCGTGGAGAAAGGTACCGTGACGCTTATCGGGGCCACGACTGAAAATCCTTCCTTCGAGGTGATTTCCCCGCTTTTATCCCGTTGTCAGGTGTACGTGCTAAAGTCTCAAGAGAAAAAGGATCTCGAAGACCTGATAGACCGTGCCGTTGCTAAGGATTATTACTTGAGCAAGCGTAATATCACGGTGAAGGAGAAAGAGGCCATGATCTCTTATAGTGGCGGTGATGCCCGAAAATTGTTGAATATCTTGGAGCTGGTGGTAAACGGATTGGGAGAGGGGGATATTGTTATTGACAATGAGGCAGTGCATCGGGAGTTACATGAGAACCCGTTGATGTATGATAAGGACGGAGAACAGCATTATGATATAGTTTCTGCCATGATCAAATCCATCCGGGGAGGAGACCCGAATGCGGCGGTTTATTGGATGGCTCGTATGTTGCAAGGGGGAGAGGATCCGAAGTTTATAGCTCGTCGTTTGATTATTTCCGCGGCGGAGGATATTGGATTGGCTAACCCGAATGCAATTTTGATCGCGAATACTTGTTTTGAGGTCGTGCATAAAATCGGTATGCCGGAAGCTCGGATTCCTTTGTCGGAATGTGTGATTTACTTGGCGACTTCTCCGAAGAGTAATTCCGCTTACCTGGCTATTGATGCGGCCATTGCAACCGTGAAACAGACCGGAAATTCTCCGGTACCGTTACATTTACGTAATGCCCCGACGAAGTTGATGAAAGATTTGAATTACGGGCAGGATTACAAGTACCCGCATGATTATCCGGGAAATTTCGTGGAACAGCCGTATTTGCCGGAAGAATTGAAAGACAAGAAGTTCTACCAACCCCAACAGAATGCACAGGAAGTGAAGATTCTGGAGCGTTTGAAGGCTTGGTGGAGAAAATACAGGGGATGATAATTTAGAATGTAGAGTTTAAAATTTAGAATGAAATCATAAATCTAAAGTTGTATCATGGATAAGTTGATAAATCAGGAGATGTTTTTTTTGTTGGCCGGACCTTGCGTGATCGAGGGGGAGGAGATGGCTTTAAATATTGCGGAACACGTGAAGAAGGTTACGGATCGTTTGGGAATCCCGTACGTGTTCAAGGGATCATTCAAGAAAGCCAACCGCTCGCGTTTGGATTCTTTCACGGGAATCGGGGACGAGAAGGCATTGAAGATATTAGCTAAGGTGAGAGCTGAATTTGGTATTCCGGTGGTGACGGATATTCACACGGAACGGGATGCGGAAATGGCTGCCGAGTACGTGG
>NZ_JBCOSQ010000089.1:0-17541 GCF_040920905.1 Butyricimonas sp. RTP31003st1_G1_RTP31003_210430
AGTGTATGTCGTGCTGAAAGGTGCGCATACAATAATAGCTACCCCGGAGGGTGAATGTTACTTTAACATGACAGGTAACCCGGGAATGGCTAAAGGGGGAGCAGGAGACGTGTTGACGGGTATTATTGCGGCTTTACTGGCAAGTGGACATTCGTCATTGGATGCGGCGATAATCGGGGTATATGCCCACGGTTGGGCTGGTGATTTGGTTGCGGAAGAGCAGGGAATGAGAGGTACACGTGCCGGGGACATTGCCGATAAACTGGGTTGGGTGTGGAAAAAGATGGAAACATATAATATGGCTAAACAGCGATAGAAAGATGAAAAAGTTATTTTTTATAATCGGGTTAGTGGGATTAGTATCCCTGTCTGTTTCGGGACAGAAAAAGAGAGAATTGACCACGCAGGTGTCAGTTGATTATACTTTACCAAAGATCAGTTACGACGTGGTTGTTACGATGGAATGTAGTCGTTTGATTCCGGGGCCTTTCCGACAATATGCCGAACAACAGTTAGGTGTTTCTCCGGAAATCACGAGTGAAGGCGAAGAATGGATGATTAAAAACATCAAATTTATTCCGCAGGCCTTGCCTGATCCGAAAGCTTCTTATACTGTGAATGCTGTCGGAGAATATAACTCTATTTTATTGAATGTAACTCCTGAAGGCTTTTTAGCCGGTGTGGGAAGTGGCATCACGAACCAAACTCGTGACGAAGAGATTGTTTACGAGGAAAAGGAGAAAAGCGTGGGAACAGGTATTAATTACGTGTATTTCGGTATTCGTTCCACCCAGAAGGAAGTTCTTGATTCCAATTTCACGGAGATGGAAGTTGAAGGTGAGATGCGCCGGGTATGGGACCCGATAGAACGGCATGTGTTAAAAGAAAATAAAGATTACGTGGATGAGATCACGTCAGAGATATTCAATATTCGTAAAAAGAGATTGGAATTACTGGCCGGAGGTTCGGCCACGTCAGAAGCTTTAAAAGCTCTGGATGAACTTGAGGCAAATTACATGAGTTTGTTCATGGGAAAAAGGGAAACCCGTGAAGTGGTTAAAACCATCTCTTTTGTTCCGGAAAAAGCCGATGAATCGATTGTTTTGTTCCGTTTTTCTGCGAACGACGGGATCACGGCAAGAAATAACGTGTCTGCTATCCCTTATATTGTTGAATTGAAAAATATCTATGTTCCGAAAAAAGATGCCCAACAGGCAGGGAATTCCCGTCCGGTTCCGTCTCTCTCTTATCGAGAACCGGCTGTTGCCGATTTGTGTTTGCTGAAAGGAAAAGAGACCGTGATGACTGTTCGGTGTGTTATACCACAACTCGGATTCATCAAGCAATTCCCTTTGGATGTCATCAATAACGAAGGTATTTCTATTGATTTCTACCCGCAATATGGTTCTATAAAAGGTATAATGAAAAAATAGTTTGATACACTTTTAGATCATGGCGGCGATTAACGAAAAGGGGTTATTGGGGAAATTTTTGGTGTGGCGGGTCCGTTATATCAAAGAGAAGCAATTTATTGTCATGTTGAGTATTCTGGTTGGTATTGTTACCGGCTTGGCGGGAGTTGTGCTGAAAAATATGGTACATTTTACTCATATGTTTTTCACGGAACGAATGCAGGTGGACAGTGGTAACTTACTTTTCTTTATATACCCTTTTATCGGAATATTGCTGACGACATTATTTGTGAAATTTTTCGTGAAAGAGGGAATCAGTCATGGTGTGACAAAGGTATTGTATGCTATTTCCCGTCGCAATAGTATGATCAAGCCACACAACAACTATACCTCGATGATTGCCAGTACCCTGACCATCGGTTTTGGTGGATCGGTCGGGACGGAGGCTACCATCGTGTTGACCGGGGCGTCCATTGGTTCGAATCTGGCACGCTTGTTTCGGATGAACTACAAGGTGATGACCTTGATGATCGGTTGTGGTGCGGCAGGTGCCATTGCCGGAATCTTTAAAGCTCCGATTGCCGGGATTGTATTCACGATGGAGGTGTTGATGCTTGATTTGACGATGGCCTCGTTGGTGCCGTTGATGTTCACGGCTATTACCTCGTACGTGGTTACATTCTTCCTCATGGGGGATGGTTTCGTGTTTTCCTACCAGATCACGGATAAATTCGTGATGGCCAATTTCCCTTACTACGTTATACTGGGAATCTTTGCCGGGGTGTTGTCCGTGTATTTCGTTCGGATGAATCTCCGGGTAGAACAATTCTTAGGGCGTATCAAGCATACATGGAAAAGAATAGCTATTGGTGGAGCCTTGTTAGGTGTCATTATTTTCGTGTTTCCCCCTCTATACGGTGAAGGTTACACGGCTTTGGATGACATGATGGCCGGACATTCCGATAAATTATTGAATAATACCTATTTCTTCGGTTTTCGGGATAGTGCCTGGATGATGATTCTTTTCGTGGTCGGGTTGATATTCGTAAAAGTGATTGCCACGGCCTTAACCAATGGTAGTGGGGGTGTTGGTGGTGTTTTTGCTCCGAGTTTGTTCACGGGTGGTGTTGCCGGGTATTTGTTGGCGATGTTGATTAATATGAGCGGAATCCGTATCGTGGAACCCAGTCATTTCGTCTTGGCGGGAATGGCGGGAACGATGTCCGGGGTCATGAAGGCCCCGTTAACAGCCATGTTCTTGATTGCCGAGATTTCGGGAGGTTATGCCTTATTCCTACCTTTGATGCTGACCTCGGTTATTTCTTACCTGACCAGTCAAGGGATGGAACCTTATTCTATTTATGCCCGTCGTTTAGCCATGCAGGGAGACCTGTTGACTCATAATAAGGATAAAGCCGTGTTGACTTTGATGAAATTGAACAAGGTGGTGGAAACGGATTTCAAGACGATCGAGGTGGACGCGACATTAGGTGATCTGGTAAAGGTGGTTTCCAAATCGAGCCGGAATTTATTCCCTGTTTTGAATTCCAACCAGCAATTGCTGGGGATTGTTTTGCTGGATGACATTCGTAAAGTGATGTTTAATCAAGAATTGTATTCGAAAACTTACGTGCGGGATTTCATGACAACGCCTTCCGTGGTGATTGACATCAACGACTCGATGGAGGTTGTTATGAAGAAATTCGAGGATTCAAAAGCGTGGAATCTACCCGTCCTTCAAGATCATAAATATATTGGTTTTGTTTCTAAAGCGAAGATATTCAACACGTATCGAAAAGTGTTGATTCATTTCTCCGATGATGAATAGTTTTTAGTGTAACAATTTAAATCGTTTTGCGTTATTTATGGCGACACATTAGATTTAATGTGTCTAAATAACTTCTTATTAGGAAAAAGAAGTTGTATTATTAGAAATAAACTATATATTCGCGGCAAAAATAAGAAATTACATTAAAAACGATATAACTATGTATTGGACACTAGAACTTGCCTCTAAATTGGAAGATGCGCCTTGGCCAGCATCAAAAGATGAGTTGATAGACTACGCCATTCGTTCCGGGGCACCTATGGAAGTGATCGAAAATCTTCAGGATATCGAGGATGATGAGGAAATATTTGAAAGTATTGAAGATATTTGGCCAGACTATCCGAGTAAAGATGACTTTTTCTTTAACGAGGACGAGTATTGATTTATTCAGGTAAATGAAAAAGATTACGAACCACTCCGTAAGGGGTGGTTCGTTGTTTTATATAACAAGAAGGAGTTTTCCCTATTGTTTGTGAGTGGACTTTCTTTTTTCATTATATATAGGGATTGTCATTTTTATTAATAAATTTGATATTTGCATCCGAAAATTGTTAATATCAAGAGAAAAATTTGGAGGTTTTAGACAGATATTGTCTTGATGATGGGTGTGATATTTTAATAAAAGGTTATGATGAAGTCCATGAAAATATTAGTGAAACAAGTGTCAAATGGTGATAGAAAGGCGTATGCGACTTTGTTTCATGAATTTTACACACCTTTATTATTTTATTCCATAAAATTCACGAAGAACCGGGAGGCCTCAGAAGATATTATTCAGGATTTTTTTTGTCGTTTGTGGGAGGATCGTAAGAGGTTGATAAATGACAAGTCCTTTCATGCTTATATTTATAGTTCTGTGCGGAATCGTTCGTTAAATTATTTAAGAGATTCCCGTTCTGTTTCTATCGAAGGTTTTGAAAAACAATCTGATGAGGATTTCTTGCGGGAGATGATGGAAGAAGAGGTGTATAGAGAGTTGTATGCTGCTATTCAGAAACTGCCTGAACGTTGTCGCCAAATTTTTTTATTGAAACTGGACGGGGAAGAAAATCAAAAAATTGCTGATAAGCTTCAGATATCAGAGGAAACCGTCAGGAGTCAGTTGAGAAGAGGTAAAGAGTTACTACAAAATAATGTTATCAGTTTTTATGTTTTGGGGGTAATATGTTATTGGTGTGATTTGTGAGTTCATTTTTTTTTATTGAAGGTTCATAAAAAGATAAATGTCCGGACTATTTTGTCAAAGTTTACAAGTCGTGTTTATCATGTCATCAAATTATTATTATATACTTATTATCATGTTAATATTTGCTATGTAAGTATAATATATTGTTATAATAATAGGAGCGGAGTAGGACGGGAATGGGAGCGGAATGGGAGCGGGTAACATGATGATAAGAATTTGATCATAATTTTATAACATTTTATTACACTTGATGTGGTGTAATTATAGAATTTGTGGGAATAATGTGTTATTGTATAGATTTAGGATCTATTTCGTTGTAGATCAGGATTTTAATGGTTGTAGTGAATAATGAAGATTATTTTTTCAGAAAAAATAGGGAAATGATTTGCACGTTTTCTCGTTTCGTGTGTATGTATGAAAAATATAAGATGGTATGAATGTGGATAACGAGAAGATTAGGAGTATAATTGTTAAGTCTGTTTTGGGGACTTTGACAGAAGGGGAAAACCTTGTCTTGCAAGAATGGTTGCGGGGAAATGACCAGAATCGAGTTCTTTATCAGAAATTGTCTTCTGCTATTGAGTTGAAACATAAATACGAGCAATACAAGAGCGTGGATGTTGAGGAAGCTTTTAGACGAAATCAACACCGTTTGTATCAGAATGATTTGAATCGAAGAATGAAAAAGAATCTGCCATATGTTGCTGCCGTGTTGTTTTTGTTCGGGGTATTTGTTTGTTTATTGGTGAATCATACGGGGGAAGTTCGGGAAGAGATACCGGTTGTTTTGTCGGCCGGGGGGAAACATGCGGAATTGATTTTGGCAAATGGCCAAAAAGTAGATCTGCATGAGGGGATGGAAATGAAATTGCGGGAAAGAAGTTCCAATATCCAAGTAAAGGGGAATGTGGTTTATTACGAAGAGAAAAAAGATAGTGTGACAATCGACGAATATAACATGATTCGAACCCCGTTAGGAGGAGAATATTCTTTGACGTTATCAGATGGTACGAAGGTTTGGCTGAATGCAATGTCTGAATTACGTTATCCGGTGGCTTTCGGTGGCGATTTGCGAGAAGTCGAGTTGAAAGGGGAAGCTTATTTCGAAGTGGCGGAAAATAAAAATAAACCGTTTATCGTGAGAACGGATGAGTTTAACGTACGTGTACTAGGAACTTCTTTTAATATTTCGGCTTATGCGGATTCTCCGTTAGCGCTAACCACGCTTTGCAGCGGGCAAGTGCGGTTGACTGACTGTATGAATCCGGAAAACGAGCAGGATCTTTTACCGGGTGAACAGTTATTGTTTCACCGGGAGAGCCGAAAAATGGAAATTCGGAACGTGGATACCGATGTGTTCGTTTCTTGGCGTGAGGGCTTTTTCCAGTTTGATAATCACACGGTGGAGGAAGTTTTTATGATATTACAAAGATGGTATAATGTACAGGTTTTTTATGCTAATACCGAGGCTAGGCAGGAAGTTTTTACTGGTAAATTACCTCGGTTTGATAATATGATGATTATCATTGATTTAATAAAACGGGTTTCCGATTTGAAAATTACAGTGGATGGAAAAGTAATTTATATAGATAAATAAGAGAGAAAGGCAGAATAGCTTACCACAACCCTCTGCCAATCTCATGTAATGTTTAACAAAGTAAACTCTACAAAGTTATGAAAAAAAAGACAAGGTGTAGGGAATTAGTCATTCCTTTGAGAGGAAATCGGACATTTCTTGCCATGAAGTATTTACTGATTTTTCTTTTTGCGTTTCATTTGAATGGATTTTCCGGGATAAAAGCTCAACAAGTCGCTGAGTATAGGGTGGAAAATGCCAATTTGAAAACGTGCATTAAGAAGGTGGAACAGTTGACAGGAAAAGGTTTCCTTTACAATGGAAATGATTTGGAACGAGTGGGTAATGTTTCCCTGCATTTGAAAAATGTCAGTTTAGGTGATTTATTAACAAGTATATTGCAAGGTAGCGGGTATACTTACGAGTTGGTGAATGATGTTATCGCCATTGTGCGGGTGAAGGGAGAAAGTCGTCAAACCGTTGAACAGGAATTACTAAAGGGTATCGTGCAGGATACCCGCGGGAATGTTTTACCGGGAGTGACCGTGTTGATCAAGGGAACGACTTCGGGTGTCGTGACGGATACGGCAGGACGTTTCACCTTGCCTGTTATGAACCGGAAGAGTGTTGTCCTTGTATTTTCTTTTGTCGGAATGAAGTCCCAGGAGGTTGCTGTTAATGATGTCCGTAAAGAAGTACGTGTTGTGATGGAAGAGAAAGTGGACGAATTGGAGGAGGTTGTTATCACGGGTTACGGGACGACGACCAAGCGACGTGCGGCGGGGTCCGTGGCCGTGTTGGGAAGAGAGGATCTGGAAAATCGGATTCCGACGTCCGTGGATAATTTATTACAAGGTCTGGTTGCCGGGGTGGCCGTGACGGCAAGTTCAGGACGTCCCGGCTCGTCAGCTAAAGTTAGGATTCGGGGAACAAATACGATTACCGGTAACGCGGAACCCTTGTGGGTAATTGACGGGGTTCCCGTGCAGGATGAGTTACCTGAAATTTCGTTGGATCAAGTGAAGTCAGAAAACTTTAACGAGATTTTCGTGAATGGAATAGCGGGTATTAACCCGAATGATATTGAGAATATCACGTTCTTGAAAGATGCTGCCGCTGCCGCTATTTACGGTTCACGGGCTGCGGGAGGTGTCATTGTCGTAACGACGAAACAGGGGACTCCGGGAAAAATGAGAATGAATTATTCGGCTCATTTCGGACTCGGCTTGAAACCTCAACGGGATGCCGGATTGATGAACGCCTCGGAAAAGTTGGCGTGGGAACAGGAGTTATGGGATGAGTTTGCGGCAGATCGATACGCGTCTGATGCGGCTCACTACCCGGTAGTCGGTATTGTCGGGATGTTACGTTCCAACAAACTCGGACGTAACGGGACGTTATGGACCGATGAGGATTTCGAACCGATGACGGCGAGCGAGCAAGATGCGTATATCCGTGATTTGGCATCTCATTCCACGGATTGGTTTGACGTTATATTCAGAAATTCTTTTGATATGACGCATAATTTTTCTTTTTCCGGGGGTGGAAATATGCTTGCTTATTATGCCTCGGTAGGGTACGCTCATCAAGATGGTTTGTTGAAAGAGGATAGTTATGACCGGTACACGGTGAATTTGAAAATTAATGCATCTCCATCGACACGGGTAAAGATGGGAATGGGCTTACGGGTATCGAATCTTGTATCTGATGGGCCCAGTATGAATGTTGATCCGTTTAAATACGCTTATTTTGCTAATCCGTACGAGCGTCCATATAACGAAGATGGTAGTTTTCGGCCTGATATGACTTATTTTAATCTGACTTCTATTAATGAAGGTACGAAAACGCCGGAAAATCAACCCACGGCCGGGTTTAATATATTGCGGGAGATGGAGGAAACTTCCAGTGAAGGAAAGAAATTCTCTGTATCCGGACAATTTAGCCTGGATGTTGAAATTCTTAAAACATTGACTTTTTCCGGGTTGGCTTCTTATGGCTACACGAATAACCGGGAGGAAAGTATTTTGGGACGTGAGTCGTATGCCGCTTTCGAGGATCGGTTGAGTTTTGACAAGAATAATAATACCCAGAATCTATACGGTTCTATATCCCAGTCTACTACGGACGGGGAACAATATAACGTACGCGGACATTTTTCATACACGAATACGTTTGAGGATCATTATCTTAACGTGTTAGCCGGGGCTGAGTTACGCGGTTCTAAAAGTAAACGTGTTGCGGTGAAACGTTACGGGTATGATGAGAAAACGGGATTGGCGAGTATGCCTGAACCACCGGAAGATGATAATACTTATGGATCGAGCTGGTACACGAGTTTGATCGATGGATTGTCCGGAATGTCCCGGTCGGAGAATAAGTATGCTTCTTTTTACGCGTCCACAGAATATGCCTACCTGGGACGTTATATACTGAATGCCTCTTTCCGTACGGATGGTTCGAATAATTTCGGTAGTAAGGAACAGTTTAACCCGACATGGTCATTAGGATTTGCTTGGCACGTGGATGATGAGAATTTTATGCAATCTTTACATCCGGTGTTAAGCCGGTTGACTCTTCGGGTGGCAACCGGATTTACCGGAAATGTCGTGCAGGGAACTTTGAAGGAACTTGTGATCAAGTATAACACCAGTAGATATTGGAATAATCTGATCATGGGATCCATTAATAAGGCCCCGAATCCCCATTTGCGTTGGGAGAAGACAAGGGATATGAAGGTGGCTTTGGATTTTGGTTTGTTTGATGACCGTGTTACCGGGTTAGTTGAGGGGTACTGGCGGAAGAGTACGGATGTAATTTCACGTGTACGGGTCGTTTCTTCAACTGGGTATAATGCTCAGAGTTATAACGCGTCGGATATAGAGAATAAAGGGGTGGAAGCGACTTTAGGCGTGAAGGTTATCGATCGTCGGGATTATAAGTTGAGTTTCTCTGGAAATATAGCTTGGAACAGAAACGTGCTGTCAAAATTTTCTTCTCCATCGGGAACCGTCAGTGAAGGGAAATATGTCGGTTACCCGTTGGAATCTATTTTTGGTGGAAAAGAACTGGGGATTGATCCCTATGACGGGATTTATATGTATAAATTGCGTCCAGACGCTGTGGTGAATGAGGCTTCTGATTTAAAATCTCTTGTAAATTACCGTTATTATTTGGGGACATCCATAGCCCCGATCACGGGCGGGTTTACTCTACGTTTCAGTTATAAGAATTTGTCATGCAGTGTTGGAGGTTCCTATTCTTTCGGGGCAAAGATTAACAATCAGATTTCTTCTCCCGTGAGCTACGAGAGTGTTTCCGGTTCATATGATGCGCAGGAGAAACCACAGACGGCTTATAGTGATCTGTATCGAAATCACTTGAACGTGAGAAAGGAGATGACGGATCGCTGGACAAAGAATAATATTGATGCCAAGTATCCCAGAATTATTGATCCTTTCGGGAATAAATTATACCTGGATCAATATAACCCGACATCATCAAGTGTTACACTTGGTAGTTTCTTGGAAGATGTTTCTTATTTGAGAATCCGGGATATTTCATTGAGTTATAACTTACCGAAACGCTGGTTAACCCACGTGGGGGTATCGTCGTTGGGCTTTTCGTTCATGATGAGTAATTTCTTCACGTTCACGAATTATTCGGGTATTGACCCGGAGACTCCCGGAACGACTTATCCGATCACGCGTTCGATAGCATTGGGAATTAATATCGGTTTTTAAAAATAGCAGGTTATGAAAAGATATATTGTTTATATTTTACTGATTTTTTCCGGGTTTTGCGTGTCCTGTGATGAATATCTGGAAACGAAGACTTACGGGGAGATATTACCGGAGACGACGGAGGATTACGCGTCTTTGATACACACGCATTTGTATAACATAGAGGCCAGTACATCCGATAAGATTCTGGGAAATTTTAATGATGTACTTCGCTGGGAATGTTTTTCCGATAATCTGAATGCCAGCCTTTCTAAATCGGTTAGTAATTCGTATACTCCGATTTACGTGGGGTCTTATATCGGTTCTGCAATATACCGGTTTAATAATTTATTCCAAGTCGTGAGGGATGCGAATGTCGTGCTGGATAATGTAAAAGAAAAGGATTCGGAGTTGGATAAAAAGATCACGGCAGTA
Source organism: Butyricimonas sp. RTP31003st1_G1_RTP31003_210430 (assembly GCF_040920905.1). Classification (NCBI taxonomy): domain Bacteria; kingdom Pseudomonadati; phylum Bacteroidota; class Bacteroidia; order Bacteroidales; family Odoribacteraceae; genus Butyricimonas; species Butyricimonas sp. RTP31003st1_G1_RTP31003_210430. The sequence goes on from NZ_JBCOSQ010000089.1 coordinate 10,157, forward strand.
GCCTACACCTTGCGTGCGGTGTTGTATTATAATATGATGCGGGAATTGTGCGAGCCTTACGAAAAACAAAGGGCAACCGAAATCATGGGTGTCCCGATCGTGGATCATTTCGATATGGAGGCAAAACCGGGGCGAGGGAATATACAGGAAACCGTGGATTTTATCATTGAAGATTTGAAAAGGGCCATCTCTTTGAATCAGATCGACGAGGAATATATATTCACGGTTGACGTGGCCAAGGCTTATTTGGCAAGAACTTATTTCTGGGCGCAAGATTGGAAAAATGCAGTGGCGACGGCCAAAGAACTTTTAGATAAATACCCGTTGATTGAAGGAGAGGAGTATGAGGCTATGATCCAGTCAACACCGCCTTTCACGACGAAACCGGGAAACGTGATTTTATGTTCATACAACAGGGGAACTTTGTCTACGGCTTTCAAAACCCGTTATTCCACGGATTCACGTCGTCGGCCCGTGAGTCTTAAATTTGCGGAACTGTTTAAGGAGAAAGAAAAGGATATTCGTTACAAGTTATTCTTTGATAAGACATTTTTGAACACCAAGAGATTGAATATGCAAATTCGTTCCGCGGAAATGTGTTTGATCATGGCGGAAAGTTACGCTCATTTACAGGATGAGGATAATGCTTTGTTGTATTTGAATAGTTTGCGGGCGAAACGGATCACGGATTACGTGCCTTTAACGATGTCTTCTTTGCCGGCAGTTGATAATTCTGCTTTAGTGACGGTTGATGCGGAAGGTAAGGCTTTGACTCCTCTGATGGCCTCGATATTGAATGAACGGCGCAAGGAGTTGTACATGGAGGGTGATCGTTGGTTTGAACTGAAACGGAACGGACGTCCGGAGTTTTGGGTAGGATATAACGGGATAAAATCCACGACATGGAAATACCTGTACACGTTCCCTCTATGGAAACAGGATTTACGTGTTAATCCGAATTTGGTGCAGAATGAAGGTTATGAATAATTTAAAAATTATAAGGTATGAAATATATATTATGCATTTTCTTGTTTTCTCTTTTATTATCGGCTTGTGATAATAGCGATGAGTTGACACCCCGTATAGAGGATGTGATTGATACAAGTATCGTTATTCCTACTTCACGATTAACTTACGAGGAACAAGACGCTCTTGAGGTAGAAAGAGCAATTTTCAACCAAGCCGTGGCAGATCGGGCGGATGAAGAATAATTGTGAATTTATAAAACAGAAAGTCATGCGAAAAATATTGTTTATATTGATAGTTATTAGTTGCTGGGTTGGAATGGCAGGTTGCTCGGACGATGATAATAAAGGCCCGGATGTTTCTTTTAGAAGGCCCTATTATATTCTCCCAGCCAGTGAATCTTTGAATGTAGAGATTCGTTTGTCTGAACCCGCACCGGCAGATATTACCGTTCCTTTTACCGTGGCGGGAACCGGGGAGGAAGGAATTGATTATTCGCTTTCTGCTCATGAATTTGTCGTGCAGGCCGGGTTAGATTCGGCCATCATAACGATAACCCCGGTGACGAACATGACCGAGGGAAGGGAAATTCATTTGACATTGCAAGAGGTTACCGGATATGTACCCGGTATTTACAGGCAAACGATGATTCCGATTGAAACTAAAAGTCCATTCACGTCGTCTTTTCTCTCCACGGAGTATAATTTATACACGGAAATGGAGGTTGCTGCTTTGTTGCATATCGGAGGACGCGAGTACACGAGTCCTTCTTACGATATTTCCATCCCTTTCGAAATTGATCCGGCCTCCACGGCTGTATTGGGAACCCATTATGAAATAGAAGGAGGGGAAAAACAGTTTATTTACCAGAAGGATGACTATATGGCTCGGGTGAAACTGAAGTTCTTAAAGAAAGAGGAAGGAAAAAATAAAGTTGTTCTTCGCCTCGTGGAAACAGATAATTTTATGATTTCACTTTCTAATAACCGGGCATATATCACGATAAATGGGCCTGTTAATTTTGATGATCTTGTCGGATCATGGAAATTCAAGGAGTTTTCGAGCAAGGACTACGTGACAAGTACAGCTAGTATGGCCGGGGATACGGAGGGTGTGAAAAATCTGCCCGAATGTGTAGCGACCGATATTTTAGTATTCGAGAATACTGGGGGGAAGAACGTTATCCGGACGAATAAACTCACGGGTGATTTGGTTAACTATTTTTGTGATGGGGCAGAGGTGACAGTTCGAGATATTGTGAATGAACAAATCTATCTACCGTCGGAAATGAATGAATGGGGATTACATCGTTCTGTTTTAAGAACGGATTTCAGCAAGGTAAACCTGAATTTTTCCCCAGACTACCAGAATTATGCCCCGGCAGAGGTTGATTTTCGAATTTTGGAAGATGGTGATATTTTGGAAGTGAGAATTGTTCAATATATTCCCCTGGACTTTTTGCAAGAAACTTATGATTATGTCAGTGATCCGTTCTATACCGGAGATCGAAATTTTGACAAGAATATACCCATGAAAGGGAATTACACGCTTTCATACAGGTTTTCACGGATAGAGGATTAAAAGGTAATATGGATATACCGTTTTATCTGATTGAACAGGAGAAAGATAACTTTCCCCTGTTCTTTCCTTAAATGAAAAACTGTTTGGTAATTCACATTCTCAGTACAAGAAGAAAGTACGATACTACTTCTCTTTTTTCTTTTGAATACCGTATTTTAACGTGTCACTGGTGACTTGATACTCGATGATGGAATCTTTTTCGACAATCTTGAATCGAGCTTCACCTTTTAGTTTCACGGTTCTAAGGCTGGACGTATCTTTAGAGTGGATGATCGCGTAAGAACCGGTTGTTGACGTTTCTGATTCTAAATAGACTGTGGTGCCGTCTGCCAGTTTATAAGAGGTTACTTTTTTGTCCGGACTCCCGGAAGTGTAAGTAATTGAAACAACGCCCTCTTTCCCTTTTTCTCCATACTGGGTGATAGCATATTTATCTTTTAGAATCGTGATCGTTTCAATTTTGTTTGGATCAATCATTTTCACGGAATCGACAGAAACTTCTTTGCCATTGACAATAAATAGAACGGGAATCTCTGGTATTGTACTAATACATGAATCTTGGAGTGTTATTTGACCTATTTTGAGAGGAACTGAAGTAGCTTTCGTTTTTTCCATTTTCAAAAAGAAGTGTTGTGTTTTGCTTTGAATAGAATCCTCTGGCAGGGTGGATTTAAAGGTTGATTCTGTGATTACTGTTTTTTGAGCCGTATCAACGGCCATAAGGGAATTATTTACTTCTTTTGCATCGAGAATTGAAGTAATATCATTAACTTTGATAGTTGAAATCTCGTTTAGTTCGTTCGAGATTTCGGGACGAGCGAAAGCGGTTAATGTGATTGCCGCAACGGGAAGTACGTAGAGGTACTTCATCCGGGCCCAAGGACTGGATTTTTCTTTTAACATCATAGTTATTCGTTTTTTAAGTTTACTGTGATTAAAGCTGTTGGCCATAGAGTAGAGCCTTGTGCCGACAGCTTTTTTTATTAATAATAATTGATACTGTTTCGCATTAACGCCTTGACGGATAACCGTTTCATCGGCCTCGTATTCATGAATGTTCTGTAATTCCTGTTTCAAGAGCCAGGAGGCAGGGTTGAACCATTGGAAAATGATACAAATATCGCTGATCAACAGGTCGATGGAATGTCGATTATGTACGTGAGCCATTTCATGGATGAGAATTTCCTTGCTATTTTCCTGCAAATCTTTCTCGGAAATGACCACGTATTTCATCCAACTGAAGGGAGCGATATTCTTGTCATGGATGATGAGGGTAATACCTTTTTCTAACTTTTCCTGCCTTCCGCCATGTAATAGTCGGAGCATATGAAACAGTGAATAAAGATTACGTCCGAGGAAGAAAAGAATTCCCAGCAAATAAATACACAGCAGGACGGGAAGCCACAACGGGATGGATGAAGGGAGGGCTTGTACTTCTGTTTGTGGAACGTGGTCTGCCAGGGTGAGAATCTGTTCAATGGTTACTAATGTTTGTTGTACTTCCGATTCTTTGGGAACGGTTATTTCACAGAACGGGATAAGCAGGGACAACAGTAGAATACCCAGTAATGCTACCCGGTTGAAACGATGGAAAGTCTCTTTGCTGAGTAATAATCTGTAAAACAAGTAGAATCCCGTTAAACAGATGGATGTTTTTAGTATATAGACAAAGAAAGTACCCATAAATTGTTTATTTATCGTGTGCTTTTTCTACTTCGGAAATGAGTTGTTTCAATTCTTCCAATGAAATGTCCTCTTCCTGTACGAGTGAAGATACGGCACTGAGGTACGAGTTGTTGAAGTATTTGCTGATCACGTTCTTCAAGGTGCCTTTGCGGAACTCTTCCTCACTAATGATTGCGTAATATTGATAGGTGTTCCCGTAAACTTCGTGAGCGAGATAACCTTTTTCTTCCAGCCCACGCACGATGGTGGATAACGTGTTGAAATGCGGTTTCGGGTCTTCGTAAAATGCAAGCATCTGTTTCACGAATAGAGGGCCTTTCTCCCAGAAAAAGCCCATGATTTCTTCTTCTTTGCTAGTTAATCCTTTCATGGTTTATTTCTTTTGCAACAAAGAACTAAAATATTTAGTTTTAAAACTAATTTTTATAGTTAATAAACTTTAAACTCTAGTTTTGATTTGTTATTCTTTTATTTTTAGATATTTAATCTTGTATTTTACCCGGATCGGTAGAATGTATATTTAATTTTAATGGAGGGTAGGAAGTCCTGTAAAAATGTCTATATTTGTGTAGTAGTGTGCTTGTGGGGAAGTTAGTGAATATCGTCTAATTAAAATTGAATGTAATGGAAGAATGGTGGAGTTCTCTGGGGTTATTTATGCAATCGGTGTGGTGTATCACGCTATGTGCCAGTTTGGTATTTGTTATCCAGACAATCATGACTTTTATCGGGATGGATACGGATGGGGGGATGGATGTTGACGTGAGTGCGGATACAGCGACTGACGGGGATAGCGGTCCTTTCCAGTTATTTACTTTCCGTAATTTCATCAATTTCCTACTGGGGTTCGGTTGGTCGATCATCTCTTTTGAAAAAGCGATAGAAAACCAGTTCGTGTTGATTCTCGTGTCGGCCGTGATCGGTGTGTTGCTAGTGATGGCCGTGATGGCTATTTTCAGATTCATGAGCCGCATGGAACAAAGCGGGACGATCAACATGGCAAATGCCGTGGGGTGCAAAGGGAACGTGTACCTGAAGATTCCGGGAGAAAAACGGGGAGAGGGGAAAGTACAAATCTCGATACAGGGAGCCATCCGGGAATTTGATGCCCTGACAGCAGGCGAGGAATTGGAGACGGGAGCCCCGATTCGGGTCGTGGAAGTGATAAACGACAACACCTTACTGGTGGAGCGTTTTTAAATGACTATTTATTATTAATCTTAGGAATATATGGAAAGTATGGAAGGTAGTTTGTATTTGATTGTCGCCATCGTGGCGGTGTTATTTGTTACGTTTGCGGCGATATTGTCCCGTTATAAACGTTGTCCGTCAGACAAGATTCTTGTCGTGTACGGGCGGACCGGTAAGAATGCGACCGGGGGTGTGAGTTCCGCACGTTGTATTCATGGAGGGGCGGCTTTTATCTGGCCGGTGTTCCAGAGTTTTTCATTTCTGGACTTGACTCCGATCTCTATCGAGTGTAATTTGACGAACGCTTTAAGTAAACAGAATATACGGGTAGATGTGCCTTGTCGTTTTACGGTGGGTATTTCTACCGAACCGGATAGCATGACGAATGCGGCAGAGCGTTTGTTGGGGCAACGGCAGGAAAATATTCAGGATTTGGCCAAGGATATTCTTTTCGGGCAGTTACGTTTGGTGATTGCCACGATGGATATTGAGGAAATCAATTCCGACCGGGATAAATTCTTGGCTAACGTGAGTGCTAACGTGGAGGCCGAGTTACGGAAGATCGGTTTGAAACTGATCAACGTGAACGTGACCGACTTGCGGGATGAGTCCGGGTATATCGAGGCTTTGGGAAAAGAAGCAGCAGCGAAAGCGATCAATGATGCCAAGAAGAGCGTGGCCGAGCAGAATCGATTTGGAGAGATCGGTAAAGCCGAGGCAGATCGGGATAAAGATATTCGTATTGCGGAAACCGTGCGGGACACTCGTATCCGGACGGCCGAGGCTAATGCAACCGCGGTGGAGGGAGAAAACAATGCCAAGATTTTAATTGCCGATTCGGATGCAATCCGTCGGGAGAGAGAGGCCGAGGCTGCCCGTAAAGCTATCGCGGCAGAGAAAGTGCAGGCTGCAAAGGCTTTGGAAGAGGCGTACATGGCAGAGAAAGAGGCCGAGATTGCTCGTGCCGAAAGAGAAAAAGCCACACAAGCGGCTAATATCGTGGTTCCCGCACAGATTGACAAAGAGAAAGCGATTATAGATGCTGAGGCCGAGGCGGAACGTTTGCGCCGGTTGGCGAAAGGAGAGGCTGATGCCATTTTTGCCAAGATGGATGCCGAGGCACGAGGTTTATACGAGGTGCTGACAAAACAGGCGGAAGGATATGCCCAAATCGTGAAAGCCGCCGCCGGAGATCCCGACAAGGCGGTGATGATGTTGATTACCGATAAGTTGCCGGAGCTGGTGAGAACACAAGTGGAGGCTGTTAAGAATATCAAGATCGATAAGGTTACCGTTTGGGATGGCAATAATGCCGGGAACGGGAATACCTCCACGGCGAACTTCATCTCGGGGATGATGAAATCAGTTCCCCCGTTGAATGATTTGTTTAACATGGCCGGGCTGAATCTACCGACTTTCCTGAAAGGTGCCGCCACGGAAGAGAAAACCACGGATGCCGGACAACAGGATGAGATCGTTGAAGAAGTTGAGAAGTAGGGGAGATTCTAACTTTTAGTTTCGTTTTTTCGTTTACTAATAATTACCTTTGTGGTATACTCCAATCGGGTATATGACAAAGGTAATTAATCAATTCATAAAATAGAGGAAAGTTTATGCGCTGGATAATTGACGGTGTTGATGATTTGAATCGGGTAGCAAAAGAGTTTTTGGAAAGGACCGGAAATAACACAATATATGCCTTGTACGGGCCGATGGGAGTGGGAAAGACCACTTTCGTGAAAGCGGTAGCCGGGTGTTTGGGGATAGAGGATGATGTGAATTCCCCGACGTTCGCTATCGTAAACGAGTATCTGACGGCCACGGGAGACTCGGTTTTTCATTTCGATTTCTATCGGGTGAAGAATATTGAGGAGGCCATGGACTTCGGTTACGAGGAATATTTTTATAGCGGGAATCGTTGTTTTATCGAGTGGCCGGAGATGGTGGAGCCTCTGTTACCG
>NZ_JBCOSQ010000090.1:0-16544 GCF_040920905.1 Butyricimonas sp. RTP31003st1_G1_RTP31003_210430
ACTGGAAGGCGGACGAGAAGTCGTTGAATCCGTAACACGTATCCTGTCAGCCGGAATCCCAGTTATGGGACACCTCGGACTGACCCCGCAAAGTATCCATAAATTCGGTACTTACGTGGTACGCGCCCAAGAAGACGCGGAGGCTAAAAAGCTGATCGAAGATGCCCACCTTTTGGAAGAGGCCGGATGTTTTGCCATCGTGCTGGAAAAGATTCCGGCAAAACTGGCTGCCCAAGTCGCCAAAGAACTAACCATCCCGATCATCGGAATCGGTGCCGGGGGTGGCGTTGACGGACAGGTTCTCGTGATTCACGATATGCTGGGAATCAATCAGGAATTTTCTCCCCGATTCTTACGTCGTTACCACAACTTGTACGCTGAAATGACAGGAGCCGTGGGGAATTACATCAACGATGTAAAAAGCGGTAACTTCCCGAACGAGAGAGAACAATATTAAAATTTTAGATTTTATGATTTTAGATTTTAGATTAAAAATCACGAATCATAAATCGTAAATCATAAATCAAAAATACATGAAGAATCTGGAAATATTATACGAGGATAACCACATTATCGCTATCAACAAAAAGGTTTCCGATATTGTGCAGGCTGACCAGACGGGAGACGAACCTCTCAGCGAGCGTGTTAAGGCATACATCAAAGAGAAGTACAACAAACCGGGGGATGTTTACCTCGGAATTCCTCATCGGGTCGATCGCCCGGTTAGTGGAGTCGTATTGTTCGCCAAAACCAGTAAGGCATTGGTAAGGTTAAACAAGATGTTCCAGGAACATGATCAGGAAATCACCAAAATATACTGGGCGATTGTGGGTAATCTTCCCGAAGAAGATCATGCTAAACTAACCCATTACATGGTGCGGGATGCTGAAAAGAATAAATCCTATGCTTACAATAAACCCAAAAGTGGAGCGAAAGAGGCCATCCTGGAATATAAGTTATTGGGATGCGGACAACGTTACTATTTGTTGGAAGTAAAACTTTGCACGGGACGCCATCACCAGATTCGTTGCCAGTTGGCAAAGATCGGATGCCCGATCAAAGGGGACTTGAAATACGGTTTCCCCCGTTCCAATGAGGGAGGTGGAATCAGTCTTCACGCCCGGTCAATCACGTTCACTCACCCGGTGAAACAGGAAAAGATCACGATCGTCGCCCCTCCACCTATGAATGACACTCTTTGGAAATTCTTCTACGAGAGTTTAGAATCATAAAAAAAGGCTGTCCAAAAAGTTATTTTATTTCAAAAAACTCCTCCGTCACTTCGTGCCACCTCCTCTATAAACAGAGGAGGAGCTGGTGACTCTTCCCGAAGACAGGGGGTATTTTAACTCTCCCTCCGCCAGAGAAAGATAAAAGTTAAAAGATAAAAACTAAAAGTTGAAAGTAGGAAATTTAGAAGCGTTGATTTTGTGGGTGGAAATCTAAAATCTAAAATCATTAAATCTAAAATTAGTAAGGGGAGTACCCCGAAGGGGGGAGGGAGTTTGAAAGGGGCTTTTTCAAGCCCCTTTCTCCATTATTTCGTTACCCGAACCCGTTTTGCAGTCTCTCCTGTTTCATCCACAGCGTGAGCTACATTACGAGCCAGTTCTATAAATGCCTGTCCGGTGACACTATCTTCATCCAACGCTACCGGGCTACCATTCTCGCCTCCTTCCATGATGCTCTGCACGATTGGAATTTGTCCCAACAGACGCAATCCCCTCTCGTCAGCCAATTTCTTGGCACCCTCTTTACCGAAGATATAATATTTATTATTCGGCAATTCCGCAGGAGTAAACCAAGACATATTCTCAACCAATCCCAACACGGGAACTTGTATTCCCGGAGATTCAAACATATTGATCCCCTTCACGGCGTCAGCCAAAGCCACCTGTTGTGGGGTACTAACCACGATTGCACCACTCAAAGCGACAGTTTGTACCAAAGTCAAGTGAATATCACTTGTTCCCGGAGGAAGGTCGATCAGCATAAAGTCCAGTTCGTCCCAGAAACCGCCTTCAACCATCTGTTTTAAAGCATTGGAAGCCATCGGTCCTCTCCACACGGTTGCTGAATCCGGGTCCACGAAGAAACCGATAGACAACAACTTCACCCCATACTTCACAACCGGCTCGATCAACTCCTTACCTCCCACTTCTACCATGTAAGGACTGGCATCCTCACACCCGAACATTTTCGGCATGGAAGGCCCGTAAATATCAGCATCCACCAACCCGACTTTATACCCCAATTTAGCCAAAGCTACCGCCAAGTTTGAAGCTACCGTTGATTTACCAACTCCTCCTTTACCCGAAGATACGGCAACAATATGTTTCACCTTCTCCAAGGCCAAAGGTTTCTCCAAGTCATGTACGAACACGGTTTCAATCTCCACGGTTGTATATCCTAATTTCTCTTTCAACAGAGATTCACATTTTTTTCTCACCGCTCCCACGAACGGGTCATTGGACTTTTGGAATACCAAGCGGAAATCCACCTTACCGTCCTCAGCCTTTATATTCTGCACCATATCCAGCGCAACGATACTCTTCGAAGTGCCGGGATATTTCACTTCCGACAAAACGTCACGTATCTCTTTTACTATCTCTTGCATAATATCTGTTTTTTATAAATCTTCCAGACAAAATTACTGTTTATAAATTAATTTCCCAACAAACATTCGTTTTGTTAAGGTCAACAGGCTTAAAGGTTACAAATTATTGTCATTATTCCATTGTCAATTGCATATACAAATCATAAGCCTTACGACTAAAACAAGCAATAATCACCCGCTCAAAATCCGGATGTGTCTCCAAGAAGACCTTGATCTCACGCAAAGCAATCGGGGTTGCCTCCTCCAACGGATAACCATACACACCCGTACTGATCAGAGGAAAAGCGATGGTTTTCAAACCGTTCTCCACGGCCAAGGCAAGACTATTCCGGTAACATGCCGCCAACAACTCCGGTTTCCCCTGTCGCCCGTTAGAATAAACCGGTCCTACCGTGTGAATCACGTGACGAGCTTTCAGATTATACCCTTTTGTAATTTTCGCCTCTCCGGTTCGGCATCCGTTCAACGTCCGACATTCCGCCAACAACTCTTTCCCAGCAGCTCTGTGAATAGCTCCGTCAACTCCTCCACCTCCCAGCAAGGAAGTATTCGCCGCATTCACGATTGCATCCACGTCCAACGTGGTAATATCCACCTCAACGATTTCCAATCTATCCATATATTCTATAATTTATCAGGAATCAGATCCTGCAAACGCTTCAAGTCAAATCCCTTAAAATGTTCATCCGGTTTCTCGATCCCGTTCAATTGTAAATAAACTTTTAATGCCAGACGATGTAATGCCACCTGCAACACGTGTTCATGATCAAAAGCCAGAGAAGGTATATCCGACAAGGTGAACCATCGAGCATCTGCCGCATCGTCATATCCGGCCACTTTTATTCCCACGGGATTCACCAAAGCATAATAAGCCACCGTAATTGTCCGTCCCCGGGGATCCCGATCTACATCGGAGAAAGCCTGTAATTGCTCTACAAACACATCTCTCAAGCCCGTTTCTTCCTCCAATTCTCGCACGGCACATTCATCCGTCGTCTCGTCCATATTCAAGAACCCACCCGGAAATGCCCAGCAACCTTTATAGGGTTCGCCCCCCCGTTCTACCAATAACACCTTCAATATCTCCCCATCAAACCCGAAGATCACGCAATCCGTGGTCACCGCCGGACGAGGGTATTGATAACAATATTGTCCTTCCATTGTCTTCACTTATTTAAGAAATAACTACCAAATATAACGAATTAACCTCAAGCTGGATTCCTCTTTTCCCAACATTTACAAATAAATCAATAAAAAACGCCCGAGAACGTAACATTTGGCCACATTTCAGCATAAAACGTATATTAAAACTTGCATCATGAAAAGAGTCGAAATGTTATTATTTATGTTGGGAATCGTGTTCATTCTCACGTTCTGGCTAGCAAGCCGTGAAGAAAAAATACCGTTCAAACTCTGGTATTATACTGACGTAACCTACGACGCAATTGCATACACCCGGGACACACTTTTTCCATCAACGCCCAAAAATTACTGGAATGATTCTTTTCAACCGTATGACATAACTCGTGCAGAATCACGTAATCAATAATCTCATCCGGCAATTTCATCAATTTCACGTTCAAGCTGATATTATCATCCGCCGAACAACTCCCCCAGTTCGATATATTATTCCGAAAAGACAATGCCCGGTAACGGAAACCAAACTGTCCAGCCAGTTCCCTTACGCGTCCCGGCAAGTAACGCTTACTCTCCATACGATAAATCTCTACCAAGAAATTCTCCACGTAGGGAGCAATTTTCGAGTATGCCGTACCACGGGGAATATACAGGCGGATTTCCTTCCCCTCGATCTTATAGTATGGACGCAGTTCATCACAAGCAAGCACTTTCAGCACGTGGAACTTCGTCTTCACCTCGGAATCCATGCCTAACCCCACCCCCGTGTCTTTCTCGTAGACTTTGATCTTCGCCAAATTCTGCACTATCCAGTCCCGTTGTGTATGCACGAATTCCTCTACCTGCCGTCCGCTTACCCCAAAAGGAACGTTTACCCACACGCCTCTACCCGGTGCCATTCGCACCGAGAGGAAACGGATATTCTTTCCCCGTCTCACCTTTATCTTGCCGATTCCCGGTAATACAATCTCGTCGTTCATCATCAAAAAGAGCTACCACAGAACGTGGTAGCTCAAACATTTGGGGGCAATCATCATTTAAGCGTTCTGTTTTACCAACTCGCTCAAACGGGTAAATTCTCCGTCTACTGTTTTCAATAGATCGATAGATATTCCTTTATAATAAGATCTAGCTTCTTTCTTATCGTTAAATGATTTACGAGCAGAAATTTTACTTCTCGTTTCATTTCTATATTCAACCATCTTTTTCACGATGTTAACAACTTCCGGCTCACTCTTCCCCACGCTAGAATTGTAATTCATGCAATCGGCGATTACCGCGAAAGTCAAATAATCAACATCTTTCTTCAATCTTCTAATACTTGCCATAACACTGATATTTAATTTCCAACAAAATTAATAAAGAATATCATCCTAAACAAGCTTATTGTCAAAAAAATATTTACTTCTTTCATACCCGAGAGGGTACTTTCCCGGCCTCCAGCATCATATCCAATACCAGCATGGCAGCCATCGCCTCCACCACGGGAACCGCACGAGGCACCACGCATGGATCATGACGTCCCCGGGCTATGAAAGTCACCTCTTTCCCGAAACAATTCACGGTTTGTTGCTCCTGCCCAATCGTTGCCACGGGCTTAAAAGCAACCCGGAAATAAATATCTTCCCCGCTAGTGATTCCTCCCAGAACTCCCCCGGCATGATTTGTCAAGGTCCTCACTTGCCCGTTTCTCATCACGAAAGCATCATTATGCTCACTCCCCCGCATACTTGCAGCATGGAATCCCTCGCCATACTCGAAACCTTTTACCGCATTAATCCCCATCATGTAATATCCCAACCGGGCCTGAAAACGATCAAACACGGGTTCTCCCACTCCCACGGGAACTCCCCGGATAACACAACTCACGACCCCACCCACACTATCCTGTTCCTCCTGTACTTTTCGGATAAACAATTCCATTTCCCCCGCTACCACCGAATCAGGACAACGTACCACATTGGCATCCGTTTCCTCCAAATTTAGCTCGTGATAAGTTTTATTCAACACGATCGGCCCCACTTGAGACGTGTAACCATGAACGAAAATACCCAATCTTTTCAAAATCTGACGAGCCACAGCTCCCCCCACCACACGAACCACGTGTTCCCGGGCTGACGAACGTCCCCCGCCCCGGTAATCCCGAATACCATATTTCTCCTGCATCGTGTAGTCGGCATGAGACGGACGGAATAAATCTTTTATCTCGTCATAATCCCGACTCCGCTGATCCTTATTCCACACGATAAAACCAATAGGAGCCCCTGTAGTCACCCCTTCGAATACTCCCGAAAGAATTTCCACCCGGTCGTCTTCCCCTCTCGAAGTAGTCACGGAAGACTGTCCCGGTCTCCTTCGGTCCAGTTCATGCTGAATCTCGTCCACCGACAAGGGAAGTCCCGCCGGACACCCGTCAATCACACCCCCCAGCGCCTCCCCATGTGACTCACCGAAAGAGGTTAATGTGTATAACTTACCAATCGTGTTCATAACAATTGAAAATTGAAAATTGAAAATTGAAAATGAAGGAAAACAACACTTCAATATTCAAAGATCAACATGGATTAAACTTTTGGTCTGTATAAAAAATGGAAAACCAAGACTTGATCATCCCAATTTTCCATTTTCAATTTTTCATTTTCAATTAATTAGTGGCAGCAACCGTCACCGCAAGAGTGTTCTGAACCGCAACCGCCATCAGACCCACAACCGTGGCAACCGCCACATTTGTGCGAATGTAAGCTTTCCAATTCTTCATCAGTAGCGTCTCTTACTGCCAACACCTTACCCTTGAAAAACAAATCTTTGCCGGCCATCGGGTGATTGAAATCCATGGTCACCGTATCGTCACCCACGGTAACGATTGTCCCGTTCAGGTGCCGTCCCAAACTATCCTGCATTGGCAGCACGTTTCCGGGAATCAACTCTTCCGCCTCAACTTCCGCAAATATATCTTTAGGTAACTCTACAATCATGTCCTCGTTCACCTCTCCGTAAGCGTTAGCTGACGGGATATGAAAATCGAAAGAATTTCCCGTATTCAAATTCAACAGGTTCATTTCGAAATATTCCAGCGTTTGCCCTTGACCGCAAATAAACTCCAGGGGAGTTTTTTCGTCAGCTATCTCAATGGGTTCTGCATCCGCTGCCGTTCTCAACTCGTAACTCACGGTTACAAACTTATTCTTTGTTATCATTTCTCTGTTTTTTAATTATTCACGGGCAAAGATACAACTAATTAAGCGAAAAGCTGAAAGCGAAAAGCTAAAAGTTACATAAAACCGCAAGAGCAATAAAATAAGACCGGGATAAAAGTATCACCCTTTACCCCGGCCTCTAAAATGTATAAATGGTTAGTAGTTATGTAGTCTTAATATCATTCAACGATAACCACGCGGCTCAATTGAACTCCACCCTCGTAAAGATTGTCAACACCACCCTTGCCAACGACTTGCAATTGACTGGCCTTAACTCCAAATTTCTTCACTAAAGCATCTGCCACGTTCTGAGCGCGTTTCTCGCTTAACTTCTGATTGTAAGCAGGAGTACCTGTTGCTTTGTCTGCGTATCCGGTAACCTTGTAAACTTGATTCGGATTGTTCTTGATAATCTCTGCGTAGTATTTCAAGTTAATCATTTCCTTGGCGCTAATGTTTGCTTTGTTGATATTGAAGAAAATAGCCAATGGAGCTGCTTTTACCTCTTTAACTACTTGCGGTTGAGCTTTACGAGCTTGATTCAACTCATCCTGCAAACGATCTGCCCGACGAATTTGCTCTGCCAATTTAGCCTCTGCAGCACTCAACATTTCCGGTGAAACTCCGGTAGAAATGATTTCTGTCGGTTTCTCTCTTCTAAAATTACGCTGGTTGAATTTATAAGTAAATCCGGCTGTTACACCCAAAATACCTTCTCCCTTGCTGCCGCCAGTTTCACCGTCAAATGCCTGGGGAACCAAACTACCCTTGATTTCGATATTAAAGTCAAAAGCATTAGATAAACGCATTTTATTGATCAAACCTGCCACGAACATGAACTTTGTGTTGTCCACGGAAGAACAACCATGAATCATTCCAAAACCGGCAAACGGCACTGCCTCGTAGAAACGATCCGTACGATAACCGCCGATCCAGTTTGAAAGGTTCAATAATCCATCAACATGCACGTTAAACTGTTGCCATTTTTGTTTGTAATATCCGTCTACACGAGAAGGACCCTTAGCGTAAATATTTGCAGGATCACTCGTCAAACCTTTTAACGTGAAACCACCAACTTGAGCCCGAATCCCTAATGTCGGCATCAGCCATTTCCCCACGGAGAAATCAAATGCCGGGGTAATCCGACGCCCGAAATCATCCTTACTATCACTTTCTCCAAAGTAAACTTGCCCACCGGCACCTATTGAAATAAACCAGTTATCCCAAAATTTATTGGTAACGAAGCCACGCCATGGAGCCGTAGATTCTTCTTCTACCACAGTCACTTTTACCTCTTCTTTTTGTGCACTAGCCAATAACGGCAAAATCGCTACAAATAACAAAATAAACGTCTTTTTCATATTCATCATCTGTTTGTTAACTATTGTTTGCTTGTTATATATCTAAGCTGATCTTAAATAACACTCGAAATACGGGACTTCGTTTAAAAATGTTACACTCCCATAGGAAAAAATCACACTAAAAATTTTAATTAACTTTATACCAATTCAAACAAGGAGATAATTAACAAATATTATGCCAAAAACAATATCTTTTTGTTAATAAAACACGACAATCGACATAAATATACCCATAAAGCTAAAATTAAGAACGTAAAAAAATTGCAAATCAACACACCTCTAACACGCACGCCTGCCTTATTGACAGACTACAATACAATCATCGCCATAGTATATGCCAAAATCCCAATCGCATGACAAAAGGTCTTAACGATATTCCACGAAAAACTTTTTTAACAACATCGAAAAAACCTTCTCGTCATCCCCGTACCTCTTTATCATCTTATCCCACGCCTCCTTCGAATACTTGACTTTATTCCCCTTATTATCGGAATATTCTCTCTCATCAAAAATATTCTTCTTCAAAGTTGCACACTCTTTATAATTATGACGAAACTTCAAATCCCCGAATATATCCCGTTCTACACTCCATTTATTTCCCTTATTATCTTTCACCTGGAGATCTCCGAAAATATCTCTCCCGACATCCACTTTATTTCCCCTGCCATCATTTACCTGCACATGATCAAAAATATCCTTCCGGATAGAAAGACTTACCCCCTGGTTATCCTTATACTCGAAACCATCAAAAATATCTTTCTTTATCGAAACCCGACGTCCCTCGCTATTCTTGTATTCAACATTTCCGAATATATCCACGGTATACTCTTCCGTGTAATTTTTCTTTTTCCCGACATCTTTGGCTAATCCTAACAACAAAAACTCTTCAACATTCCTGTCTCCTCTATGCCTTCCTCTTCGGAACTTGTCAAGAAACTCTTTTGAATAGGTCACCTTATTTCCCCGGTTATCCTTGTATATTATATTATCAAAAATATCTTTTCCTAACGTGGCTCGAAACTCGTTACTGGAATATTCCAACTCCCCCATAATATTCCGCCTTAATGTCATGGATTGTCCCTGATTATTCCGGTATCGTGCATCTCCAAAAATATCGATTTCATACACCTCATGCACGTTTCTCCGATCCCGATATTTATGTATCAGTTCAGAGAACAAGAAATCTTCAAAATAAGGTCTATCCTTCCCCGGCACCTTCTCCCACATCGCCTTCAAATACTTCACCTCGTTTCCCCGATTATCCTTGTAAACCTTATCCCCGAAGATATTCGTGGAAAGTGATGCTTGAAATCTATCCCGGGATTCATAACGCAAATCACCATGTATATCAACAAAATATTGTTCTCCACCCATCTGAGCGTAAGAAAACGACCAAAGAACAACGAAAAACAGTAACAATGTAAACTTTCTCATAGCAAAGATTTATTCCTCAAATATAACAAAATTCCTGCCAAGCACAAAAGAAAAGCGGGTAACCGTCACGGCCCCGCTATTTTAGTGAAATTAGAATTTTAAAATTGTTACCCTACGAACAATATCAATATGTATTATTTACATTACATACAAAACATAAAAGCCTCCGGACTGTAAATTAAGATCTCACCCAAAATTTAACACTACGCATAGCCACGCACCGGAGGCTTTATAATACCTTCAGCGTTGCTACACGTTGTATTATTTTCTGAGTGAGATGTGCAAATGTAATTTATATTTTCGAAATAGGAACATGAAATACAAAAAAGTTTACCGAGACCCGCCTTTTTACTATGATTCACGACGGATTCACTTTATAAACAATTCATCTATTTACTGCCCCGTTACGCACTTCTTCGATAACCATTTCAATCGCCTTCATCGTGGCCTTACCAATATTTCTTTCACGGGTAAACGAGAACACGAACTTGCGAGCAATCGTTCTTTCCGGTCCGGCAACCCCGATCCACACGGTTCCCACCGGTTTCTCCGCCGTACCGCCAGTCGGCCCGGCAATTCCGGAAGTAGAAACGGCATAATCCGTCCCGATCAAACGGCGGGCTCCTTCTGCCATCTGCCGTACCACGGGTTCACTGACTGCCCCGAATTGTTCCAAACTTTCAGGACGAACTCCCAGCACCCGTTCCTTCACGTCATTGGCATACGCCACCACGCTCCCTCTAAAGTAGGCGGAAGAACCGGCTATCGACGTGAGCTGAGCCGCAATATTTCCACCCGTGCAACTCTCTGCCGTGGCAATCGTCTTTCCCTTCAACATCAGTAATTCCCCAAGCTCCCGTTCCGTCCCGCCATTCTCTCCTTCCGTGTAACGCTGGCCTTCAAGAGCCTCTTTCAAGCTATCGTAACGGGCATCCAGGTTAAAAACCTGATCCCCCTTAGCCGTCAGGCGCAACTTCACAAATCCCGGCGACGGCAGGTAAGCCAAGCTGAACCCTTCCGGCAAATGTTCTTCCCATTTCTCCAACAAAAGAGCCAACTCCGATTCCGGGATGTCATACACTTTCAACATCCTGTAATCCAGATGCAAATGCGGATACAAGCGCTGCAATTCCGGGATCACGCACTGGATCATCAAATCCTCCATCTCGAAAGGAACACCCGGCAGAGACACCAAAACCTTTCCGTCCCGTTCAAACCACATCCCGGAAGCCGTCCCTTTCCGATTGTAAAGAATTTTGGCCGATTCCGGTAGGATAGCCTGACTACGATTCCCCTCGTTCATTCTCATCCCCCCGTTCTCCAGCAACTTTCCGATCCATTTTAACACGTCTTCATTCATCACCAAACGAGTATCGAAATATTCTGCCAGCACCTTTTTCGTCACGTCATCCTTTGTCGGTCCCAATCCCCCGGTCACGATGATTAGTTCCGCCTGTTTCATCGCGTAATCCACCCACTGCCAAATCTCCTCCCGCTGATCGGCAATAGACAAAATATCCGCCACCTCGGCCCCCAAACGGGTCAACTGCCTCGAAATATATTGTGAATTCGTGTCCAGAATCTGTCCTAACAGAATCTCGTCCCCGATAGTAATAATAATAGCTTTCATTCGTTTATATTTTTATTCGTGAATACGTTTTATAGCATCTATCCGTTTCAATAACGACGGATGAGAATAATAGATATACTCGTACAAGGGATGGGGTGTCAAGTTACTTAACGATTTCACCGATATTTTCTTCAAACCGGACACCAGGTAATCACTCTCGTAATACCGGGCCGCAAAAGCATCCGCCTCGTACTCGTTACTCCGGGACCACACGTTCATCCCGACCCCAAAAATCAAATTCACGGGAGAATACAAAATGGCAAAAGCGATTAATCCCAGCTGGAAATATGCCCAGTCCCCGCCCAGCGCCTCTGACAAAGCCGCATTATTCACGCACAAGGAAAACAACCAGAAAAGCACTCCCATCTGTATCACGGAAACCACCATAGAACGTAACGTGTGTCGTTTCTTGTAATGCCCGACCTCATGAGCCAGCACGGCCACAATTTCCTCTTCCGTCAACTCGTCAATCAGCGTGTCATACAACACGACCCGCTTTTTAGGCCCCAGCCCCGTGAAATAAGCATTTGCTTTCGTGGAGCGTTTCGACCCGTCAATCACGTATATATTATCCAATTTGAACCCGACTTTCCCCGCAAAAGCCTGTATCTTATCCCTCAACGCACCTTCCTGTAAAGGCGTCTGCTTATTAAACAAAGGTACGATCAGTTGCGAGTAGAACATGGCCATTAACACGGAAAACAGGGTAACAGCACCCCAAGCGTACAACCAAAAATAAGTCCCCGCCCACGTGTAGAACCACACCACAAGTGCTAACAATACCCCTCCCAATACCAACGAAAGAACCAACTCTTTCACCGTATCCAACCAGTAGACCCGCCTCGTAGTCTTGTTAAAACCATACTTTTCCTCTATCCGAAAAGTCGCATAATAATCAAAAGGTATATCCAACACGGAAGAGACCACGGAAAGCCCCACCACGAAAAGAATGGTCTGCCAAACCACACTATCCGTCAAAGAAACCACCCAACTATTATACCACCCGAAACCTCCTGCCACGAGAAACACGATCATCACGACAAAGCCGACCCCGGAACTCCAACTATCCAACCTCCCGTTTTCCCGCTTGTAGGATTGAAACCGACTGTATTCCTTCTCGTCATAAATTCCCTTCAGACTATCAGGTAACACGGGAGACATATGTTTAGAATTCAAAGACTCCAATACTCTCTCCAACACGAAATCCAAGCACAGGAAAACAACAATGATAAAAAATATGGTTTCGGAACTCATTTTATCTGTTTTTAAGATTCATTGCTTGCAAAGGTACAATAATAATCGTCTTTCGGATGAAACTTTAACAAAACGGTAAGATAAATTCGATTCTTTTTTACATACCTTCGCCCGCTGTTGAAAACGTTGCACATAAATATGTATGTACACAAATCTAATAAACGAGATATAATTAATTGATTAAACGAAGAGAACTATGAGGAAAATTTTACTCGCGGTTGTCGCCCTGTCATTACTTGCAGGGTCCACGGCACAAGCTTTCCCTTTCAAGAAAAAGAAGAAAAAAGCAAAAACCGAACAGACCGCAACACCTCCTGCTCCTAAAGAATCTGCTTTCGACAAGCAAGTGAAAGGAGCTAAACACTTACCGGGAGTTATTGATGCTTACTACACCCCGAAAGGAACCTTAATGTGGGCAATCCAGGCTCGTAACTTGGACAAGATCTACTTGATTGCCAATCGTCTTTCTGAAACCAGCGCCCCGACCGATTTCGTGGCAGGCCAGATGATCGACGATCCGTTCATGGTTCGTTTCTCAACGGATTCCACGAACGTATACATGCACTCCGTGCTTTGCGAGGACGTGTTAAGAGAAGGTGATCCTATCGCCCCATCTTTCAAACGGAACTTCAATGACCCGATCATGAAGACCTTCGAGGTGAAAGCCACCAAGGGTGACACGCTGTTGATCGACATGACCGCGTTCTTCGGACGGGATGAAAAATGTATTACCCCGATGGGCTCCAGCCCGATGACGGGTAAAAAACCGAGCGCCATGTTCGACCCATCCGCATCTCGCGTGAAAGAAGTAAAGAACTTCCCTCGAAACATGGAAATCTCCTCTCAAATGAACTATAACGGACAAAACGGTCCTCTTACCCTTGTTGTTCGTCGTTCTATTGTTGAACTGGATAAAGATCCCATGCCCATGCGTTACAAAGACAGACGTGTTGGCTATTTCAGTACTCCCCGGAACTTCTACACGAGCGATAAAGACCGCGTGGAAGATTTCGAATTTATCCACCGTTGGAGAATCGAGCCGAAAGATATGGCTGCTTACTTGCGCGGAGAACTCGTGGAACCGGTAAAACCGATTGTATTCTACGTGGATAATGCTTTCCCTGAAAAATGGAGAGGTGCCGTTAAACAAGGTATCGAGGACTGGAACATCGCTTTCGAAAAAGCAGGTTTCAAAAATGTAGTTATCGCCAAAGATTACCCGACCGACGATCCGAACTTTGACCCGGACGATATTCGTTACAATTGTGTGCGTTATGCCGTAACACCTACTGCTAACGCTATGGGACCGAGTTACGTGGATCCTCGTAGCGGTGAAATTCTCGTGGCAGACGTGATCTGGTATCACAACGTGATCTCTCTTGTACACGATTGGCGTTTCGTTCAGACGGGAGCCGTTGATCCTCGCGTTCGTACGGAAGTATTCAGTGACGACGTGATGAATGAATCTTTACGTTACGTGGCATCACACGAGATCGGACACACGTTAGGCCTGATGCACAACATGGGTGCAAGTTACTCTTTCCCCGTGGACTCTTTGCGCAGTCCGTCATTCACGAAAAAATACGGAACCACCCCGAGTATCATGGACTACGCCCGTAACAACTACGTGGCTCAACCCGGAGACTACGAACGCGGTGTAAACCTCGTTCCGCCCGTATTAGGAGTATACGATATTTACGCTATCAACTGGGGTTACCGGATCATTCCGAACGCTAATACCCCGGAAGCCGAAGTCGCAACATTAAATAGCTGGATCGAAGAAAAATCTGACGATCCGATGTATCGTTTCGGGGCGCAGCAATTCCCGCAGACACTTGACCCGACTGACCAGACAGAAGATTTAGGGGATGATCACGTGAAAGCCAATTCACTTTGTATCAAGAACCTCAAGATCATCATGAACAACTTGGAACAATGGTGCAGCAAACCGGGAGCCTCGTATAAAGACATAAAAATGTACTACAATGGAATCCTGAGCCAGTACCAAAGAATGCTTAGCCACGTGTTGGCTTACCCCGGTGGTGTTGAATTCACGGACCTGGTACAAGACGGCAAAGGTGGTGTAGCTAAAAAATACATCCCGAGAGCCAAACAACAAGAAGCGATCAAATGGTTAGTAAACGAAGTAACGACCTGCCCGAAATGGTTGATCACGAATGACCTGAGAGAGAAATTGGAATTAAACCCGAATATGTACGATCAATTACAATACGCTGTGGTAGGTAAAATCTTCAACGCGGCTACTCTTGGTAGTATATACGAGGGAGAACGTTCCGGCCAAAAAGACGCTTATAAGCTTGATGCTTATGTAAATGACGCTTATAAATTACTTATGGCTCCGACCCTTGCATCCCGTTCACTTTCTCACGAAGAAATGAACTTGCAAGCTGCTTTAGTAACCATTGCCTGCCAAATGAGTGGTCTTCAAGCTACTCCTGCGGCCTCTGCACCGAAAAGACTTACTTCTATCGATCCGACCGAGGCATTGGCAACTTTAGAAAACAGTGTAAATAGCCAACATAAACTTTGTAGCCATGCGGCATGTAATCTGGGAGAATATGACTACTTCCGTATGACAATGAATGCTGCAACACTTCCTGCATCAGTAGGACGTCCTGCCATGTTATCATTGTTGAAAAAAGTACAAGCTCTTTACAAAGAAAAACGGGGAACCGGAAATGCCGCTACCCGCGCATTCTACGATTACCAAATCATGACTATTGACAAGTTATTCAAAGACTAGTCATTAGCCTAATATTCATAAAAGCCGGACCAAATTTGTCCGGCTTTTTTATTGGACTTCTCATTTATTAATTCTAATTTCGTTGCGACATATTAAAGAAATTTTTCCGTTATAGGAATAAAAATATTAACAACACTAAAACAATAAAGAATTATGGCAGAATTCAAGTATCAAGAACCATTTCCGATTCAAAAAGACAATACGGAATATCGCTTACTGACAAAAGACTACGTGAAAACCATCGAAGTTGAAGGACGTAAAATATTGAAAATTCAAAAAGAAGGGCTTGAATTACTCGCCCGTGAAGCCTATGCAGATGTTTCTTTTTACCTGCGTGCCTCTCACTTGCAGAAATTAGCTAATATACTGAAAGATCCAGAAGCCAGCGACAATGATAAATTCGTGGCCCATACCATGTTGATGAACCAAGTGGTTTCCGCCGAAGGCGAACTTCCCACCTGCCAAGACACGGGCACAGCCATCGCTATCGGTAAGAAAGGCGAAAACGTGTGGACTGACGGTAATGATGCGGAAGCCATCAGCAAGGGAGTTTTCGAAACCTATCGGGATCGTAACCTGCGTTATTCTCAAGTAGTTCCCTACACCATGTTCGATGAGAAAAACAGCGGCACGAACCTGCCGGCTCAAATCGACCTGTATGCCACTCAAGGAAATAAATACGAGTTCCTGTTCATCACCAAAGGCGGTGGTTCTGCAAACAAGACGTTCCTGTACCAACAGACCAAAGCCTTGTTGACCGAGGAAGCACTGACCAAGTTCATCAAGGATAAAGTGAAAGACTTGGGAACATCAGCCTGTCCTCCCTACCATCTGGCAGTAGTCATTGGTGGAACCTCCGCCGAGGCCTGTCTGACAACCGTGAAGAAAGCTTCCGCAGGATATTATGACAATCTTCCGACCGAAGGAAATGATGGCGGTCAGGCATTCCGTGATCTGGAATGGGAAGCCAAAATTCAGAAAATCTGTCAAGACATGGGTATCGGTGCTCAATTCGGTGGTAAATACTGGGTACACGACGTACGTGTCATCCGTATGCCTCGTCACGCAGCATCCTGCCCCGTGGGTATCGGTGTAAGTTGTAGTGCCGACCGGAACATCAAGGCTAAAATCACGGAAGACGGTATCTTCC
>NZ_JBCOSQ010000090.1:16697-17317 GCF_040920905.1 Butyricimonas sp. RTP31003st1_G1_RTP31003_210430
CCGGAACACTTATCGTTGCCCGCGATATCGCTCACGCCCGCATCAAAGCCATGTTGGATGAAGGCAAGCCCATGCCGGAATACTTTAAGAATCATCCGATTTACTATGCAGGACCGGCTAAAACCCCGAAAGGAATGGCCTCCGGAAGTTTCGGACCTACCACGGCAGGACGTATGGACCCCTATGTTGACCTTTTCCAAGATCACGGTGGTTCTATGATCATGGTTGCCAAAGGTAACCGCTCTCAAGCTGTTACAGATGCTTGTAAAAAACACGGTGGTTTCTACTTAGGATCTATCGGCGGACCGGCAGCTATTTTGGCTAAAGAAAGTATTAAATCAGTAGAAATCGTTGCCTTTGAAGAATTGGGGATGGAAGCTATCCGTAAAATACGGGTGGAAAACTTCCCGGCATTCATCATCGTGGATGACAAGGGAAATGACTTCTTTGCCGAATGGGCACATTAATAAAAATAGAGGCGAATCTCACGATTCGCCTCTATTTTTATTAAGATAAAAGTTAAAAACTAAAAGATAAAAATGGAAGTAATGTGGCCAAAAATAGTTGGTAACATTTTTCCAATTAAAGCTTATCTTTGAATAGTAAAGTCGAAGAGGAAA
>NZ_JBCOSQ010000091.1:0-3123 GCF_040920905.1 Butyricimonas sp. RTP31003st1_G1_RTP31003_210430
AGGTGGTATGATATGGAGGTTGTGTACCGGGATGATGAGTTGAAAAACATTATCTTTAAAGGGGTCGTGCCGCGGTATACAGAGTTGAGAGAAGTGCTGAATATTTTGGAAAAAACAAATGAGGTGAAATTTGATATAGAAGAAAGGACGGTGATCGTTTTCAAATAAAAAAGAGGGGAATCCGGCAAGATTCTCCTCGTCATAAATAAACATCTGTTGGCTCAGATGAATGTTTAATTAAATGCTTTACAAAGTTATGAAAAAAAATCGACGAACGGGCAATCCCTATTGGATAAGATTGCCGCAAAAATTGATTGCTATGGGTTTAAGGGTATTTTTACTCGTTTGCGTGATAAATACGGTCAGCGCGGCGGGCTTCTCGCAAGGGAAGAAATTGGATGTGGATTTCACGAACAGCACGATTGGGGCCGTGCTGGATTACCTGAAAGAGAAGGCTGGGTATGATTTTGTTTACCGGAAAGGTGTTGTTCGGGTAGATGATGTGGTGACGTTAAAATTAAAGGATGCGACGGTTGAAAAAATTCTGGATGCCGTGTTGCGGGAGAATGGGTACAACTACGAGGTGGTGGATAAGGTAGTTGTGGTTACACGTGCAAAAGCGGTTCCCGTTGTACCTACCGTGGAAGTGGTGAAAGGGCAGGTAAAGGATGCAAGCGGTAAGCCTTTACCGGGTGTGACGGTGATGTTAAAAGGTACGTCAGTGGGTACAGCCACGAATATTGACGGGAAATATGAGATCAAAGTACCGGCAAAAGAAGGCGTGGTGATTGTGTTCTCCTTCGTGGGGATGAAATCGCAAGAGATGAAGTTTTCAGGCCAGAAAGTGCTTAATGTGGTTCTTTTGGAGGACGTGGAACAGATGGAAGAGGTGATCGTTACGGGGTATTCGACTCGAAAGGTGAGCGAGATGACTGGTGCGGTACAACAATTCCGGGGAAAGAATATCGCTCAATCGGCCACGGGTGGTAGTTTGATGAACGCGTTAAAAGGACACACGACTGGATTGCAGATTACGGGTAGTAGCGGTGTTCCGGGAAGTGACGGAGATTTGCTGTTACGCGGTACAGGAACGTTATATAGTTCCAATTCTTTATCCACGACGTCTTCTTTCCCATTGATCGTGATAGATGGTGTGATCACCGATTACACGAGTATTAACGGGGTGGTATCTCCATCGGATATTGCAGATATTACGGTGTTGAAAGATGCTGCTTCTACCGCTATTTACGGTTCCCGGGCCGCAACGGGAGTGATCGTGGTGACAACGAAAAAAGGTGCAAAAGATCGTATGACAGTAGCACTGGATATGAAATTAGGTATCAGTACTCCGAATTTTGGAAAATTGGAGTATATGAATTCACAGGAGTTGCTGGATTATGGAAAGATGGCATTACGTAATTGGTGGAATACGAATGAGAGTTTACGTGCAAAATATGCCAATCAGGAAACTTTCATACAGGATACATTGGGAACGTTATATAATAATTTTGACGTAACGAAAACGACTAATTGGAGAGATCTGGTTTATCGTAACGGTTTAAGTAAGGATGTGGCAATGAGTATCCGTGGTGGTGGAGATAAGATCCAGTATTATTTTTCATATAACTATTATGATGAGGAGGGTACACAGATCGGATATGATCTGACACGCCATTTGTTCAAGTTGCGGTTGGATTTTGATGTGATGAAATATTTATCGTTTGGGGTGAATCTGAGCGGAACGTTTGAGAAAAATATTACAGCCAATTCCGATGATGATTCCATGGAAAGTTATCATCCTTGGGTGACGCCCTATAACGAGGATGGAACGTTGAAGTACAACATCAAATCTTGGAAGAATTACACGATGGACCCGACTCCGTTGAGTAATCCGTTGCAGGATAATAAATATAATAACGTGACGGATTTGAAGAATAATCTGTTCGGTTCGTTCTCTGCAACATTGAAGCCTTTCAAATGGTTGTCTTTTTCTTCGACAAATACATTGACTTTGACGAATGTCAATACAAATGATTATTTGGATAGTCGTACTTATAGTGGTAATCATAGCCGTAATGAGATGAGTAACGGTGTTTTGAAGGTGGATGATGAACGGAGCTGGACTTTTTTGACATCAAATATTTTACGTTTGCAACATAGTTTCGGTGAGCATAACCTGAGTGGTTTGGTAGGTCAGGAATGGTATGAACGTCACACTCGTTCGTCACATATTGAAATGTATGACCAGATGATTGCCGGAGAACGTAACGTAGGTGGTTTTTCGAAACAAGGGGATAAAACGAATCCGGCTGTGATTCCGACAGGTGCAGAGCGGGAGTCCGGTAGTTTCTCTGTATTCTCGGAGGTAAACTATAATTATGCAGGTAAATACATGGCTTCGGCTTCTTTCCGTACAGACGGTTCAACGAATTTCGGTAAGGACAATCGTTATGGAACGTTCTATTCATTTAGTGGATCATGGCTTGTTTCTCGGGAAGCTTTTATGGCACGTCAGGACGTGGTGTCTAACCTGAAATTGAGAATGAGTTATGGTACGTCAGGTAAAGAGGCGGGAATGGATTATCTGAACTACACGCTTTATAGTACAAGTAACACGACGTTTGACTATTACCGGGATCATCCGGTTTATCAATCGGCTTACGGGGCAACCATTAACCAGTTGGGGAATGATCAGTTGTCGTGGGAAACAGCATATAATCTGAATATTGGGGTGGATGTGGCGTTATTGAATAACCGTATTTCATTGTCTGCGGATTGGTATAAACGGCGGAATAGCGATTTGATTATGAGTACGACTCTGCCGGCTGCAAATGGCGTGGGAAGACAATACCAGAATGTGGGAGAGATGGAGAACCGGGGAGTGGAATTGGTGTTGAACACGCACACGGTGAAAGGGGAAGAATTTAACTGGTTTACGACATTGACGTTCAGTTATAATAATAATGAGTTGACTAAATTGGATCAGGAAAAATTGACTCGTAGCGGTTACAAAACCTTCTATGAAGGGGATAATATTGACGAGTTGAAGAAAGTGAAAGTTACGGGAGTTGACCCGGAGACCGGTTTTGCTCAATATGCTCGGGTGGAAGAAGACGGTAGTAC
>NZ_JBCOSQ010000091.1:3274-17001 GCF_040920905.1 Butyricimonas sp. RTP31003st1_G1_RTP31003_210430
CTTGCATACCACGTATAGTTTGGATTACAAAGTGTATAATAGTGTGCTGGCTGAATATACGTCAGGAACGTCATGGACTTCGTCAAATCTCCATAAAGTGCCTTCCGGATTGAAAATATGGGAAAAAACGGGAGATAAAGCTGATATTCCGATGGTAAATGCCGATCCGGCTTTCGTGCAAGAGCTGAATAGCGAGACTTCTTTCTGTTACACGGATGCCAGTCATCTGAGAATATCGAACATCCGGCTGACGTATAATTTCCCGCAACAATGGATGAAAAAAATCTGTGTACAGTCTGCGGCCTTGAGCTTTAGTTGTGACAATGTCTATACGTTTGCTTCTAAATACTTTGCTGGTATGGATCCGGAGAATGTGGGCGGTTGGGCAGCACCAAGACGTTTTATATTTGGTTTGAATGTTACATTTTAACGGTAGAAAGTTATGAAAAAGAGATATTTACTTATCGGAGCTCTATTCTTGTTTGCTTGTAACGGACGGCTTGATGAAATGCGTCCGCATAATATGGCAGAGGCGGATAGTTATCTGGGTAGTTTCAATAATATAGTGAATGCCACTTCGGGGTTGTACGGACAATTTTTGATGCAGGCCGGAGGGTATTCAGAGGCACACCATTATCACGGTAGTTATCATGTGTTGGGTGAATTTCGGGGAAATAATGTCATCTTCGCGGAGGCTTTCCCGGCCCAGAGTGGTTTTATGACTTCTCCTGATTATTTGCGGGCTCCGGATGCCCATTTCTTCTTGAATAGTGATCAGAAGTCCCAGTCATACGCTTGGGCGTTGTGGGCGAAAAGTCAGCAATTGATACTGGGAGCATCTCGTAATATAATTGCTATTGATAAGTTATACGGGGAAACGGTGAACCCGGATGAGAAACGTGATTTGATTCGTTTGAAAGGGGAAAATGCTTTCTTACGCGGGTTGATGATTTTCAATGCCACGAATGTATTCGGACGTCCTTTCTGGGATAATCCGGATGTGAATCTGGGTATTCCGTTGGATGTAGAGGCTACCGCGGAAATGTTACCTCGTAATACCGTACGGGAGTGTTTCGAACAGGCCGTTGCTGATTTCAGATTGGCGGCATCTTGTTTGCCGGATGAACGTTCGGATCGTACGTTTGCTAATAAAGTGGCATCATTTGGTATGTTGTCGCGCGTGTATTTGTATATGGGCGGATTACCGGAGAGTCCCGATGAAGAATATAATCGTTTGGCGGTAGCTTATGCAGATTCAACGTTTAGTTTGGTAAATGACGTGGTAGAGGTTTTGCGAGGGGAGGAATTGAAAGACTTGTATGATAATCCGAAAACGAACAAGGAAATTTTATTCGCTTTCTTCACGGGTAATTTCCCTAGTGGAGTGGGTAATGCGGTTCATAATTATTATTCTTGGAGCGGTTACGAGTCTGAGGCTAGTACTAGTGTGTATTGTTGTGAGATTTCGCATGATTACGAGAAAATCATGGATAAGGAGAACGACTTGCGGTGGCAGTATTTTACGGAACCTTCCGTACGACATGCGGGACGTTTCAGTACAACGAAATACAATGGAGGTGCGGATAATATTTTTGCTGATTACTATTCTTTCATTTGTCCTTCCGTGTTTATCCGTGCCGGAGAGGTGGTCTTGAACAGGGCAGAGGCTTACGCTAAACTGGGAGAGGATACAAAGGCCTTACGGGATTTGAATGAGATTCGTGACCGGGCAGGTTTGGAAGAATTATCGGGATTAAGCGGAGATAACCTGTTTGAAGAAATATTCACGGAACGTCGTCGGGAACTGGCTTTTGAGGCTCTGACGTACTATGATTATGTACGTAATGGCGTGACGATGAAACGGGAGGAAGTGTCCGTGTCTTATAGTAACTACACGGGAGCGCAATATAATGAGATAGATCCTAAAACATCCCGTCGGACGGTATGTTTGATTCCTGCCGAGGAGTTGCTACTGAATGATAAGTTAGTACAGAATGATTATTAAAATAAAAAGTAAGGTATATGATGAAAAAATTAGTTCTGAGTGTTGTAATACTGTGTGGATTCACCATGTCGTTGCTGGCACAGGGTATTCAGTTTCGTGAAGGTAGCTGGAAAGAAATCCTGGAGATTGCCAAGAAGGAAAACAAATTGGTGTTCGTGGATAATTATACAAGCTGGTGCGGTCCCTGTAAAAAGATGGTGAGCGAGATATTCCCGTTGAAGGAAGTCGGGGATTTTTATAATGCTAATTTCATTTGTTATAAACTGGATTGCGAGAAAGGGGATGGTGTGGAAGTGGCAAAAACATACCAGATTATGTCATTCCCTACTTATTTGTACGTGGATGGAAACGGGAAATTATTTTACCGTTCCGGAGCGTATATGCCTGCAGAAAAGTTTATTGAAGAGGGAAAGATCGCTTTGGCTGAGTTCTCTGACAAGCGGACAATTGAAGAGTGGGAAGCGCTCTACGCTAAGAAAAAGAATAACGCATCTTTCGTGAAAGGATACATTGCCAAGCGTAACCGGGCGAAATTGGATAATGCGGATATTTTTGATCAATACGTGAGTATCGAGAAAGAGAAAAATTTGATGGATAGTACATTCTTGAAAGAGTTATTCGATTATGAGAATAAGCTAAATGCCGGAGGGGCATGCGCTGATTTTATCATGAAGAATTGGGATCGTATTCGTGAGGTGACGGGTATGCAAGATCAAAAGATGGCCGAGATTCTGGGTTATAGCATGGGTTCGTATTCCTATCGTCGTGCCGTGAAAGAGAAGAATGAAGAGCGTTTTAACAGCTACCTGAAGGTGATGGCTTTCCTGAATGGGAAGTTGGGAGTGAATGTGGCGAACGAGGAAGTGAAAAGTCGTTCCGGATACTATGCCGCTATTGATGACAAGACGAGATTCGAGGAATTGGCAGAGAAACATGCGGATATTCTTTTTGAAGAGGAAAAAGATTGTTTGAAACGGGATCAGGAAAAATACATGCAATTCTTGCAGGGATTAATCAAGGATGCATCAGGACTTGCATCTCAGACCCCGGAGCAATTGGCTTTTACGATTCAGTTTGCCGGTATCAATGAGTCAGCTTCATTGGCATTTAATTTCCGTGATCTTGCGGCTAATGTTGCCCGTCTCTCGGATGATCAAAAATTGCTGAATAAGGCTATGACGTGGGCATTGGAGGCTATTACGCTGTTCGGTAATTTCACTTGCTATGAGACGTTGGCCGAGGTGTTGTACAAAATGGGATACCAGAAAGAGGCTCTTTGGCAAATAGAAAAGGCGCTGGATAAAATGCCGGCAGGGAATGATGCCATTGCTGCACGTATTCACGGGAAGTTGGATAAAATTAAAAATAATAAATGATGAAAGTGGTATTTTTACTTGGAATTGTAGCCCTGTTGGCAGGGTGCAATTCCATTCAGAAAGACGAGTTTGTGATTACGGGAACAATCAGTTCTTATCCGAAGGAGGTTTTGATTTGTGCCTATCAAACGAACGGTAATTTTATATTGGACACGATCCGGGTGGAAAATGGAAAATTGAGTTACCGGAAGAAATTGCAGGAACCGATTGTTGCCTCTCTCGTATCGCGAGACCCGCATAATATTATCCCGTCGGGTATGGGAGTTGTACCCGGACCGAGTGTCACGTTGTTCATGGAGCCGGGAACGAAATTGGAAATTAACATGGATAATGCCCGTTGGCCCGAATTGCAATGGAAAGGTGGAGCGTGGAACAATGACTTGATGAAGTTGTATGCCAAAACATTGCCTTTGGAACACGAGATGTTTGAGTTGTTGCGTAAATCGTATGCTGAAGGGGTAACAGAGGAGGAGAAGGTTGCTTTAGGCGAACAACGGATGACTTTAGCTGAAAAAGAGAAAGAAGAAAAAATCCGTTTTATCAAAGGGAATCCGTCCAGTTACGCGGCCATGTATCTTTTAAATGGAATGCGTAATGATTTCACTTTAAAGGATTACGCGGCTACTTTTGCAGCTTTCGATCAAGCCTTGCGGGAAATGCCTTTGGGTAAGGAGATGCAAGGAGCCATTGACATTGCCTTGCGTACAGAAGTAGGTGCTATTGCCCCGGATTTCGAAAAAGTGGATAAGGATGGAAATACCATACGCTTGTCGGATTACAGGGGGAAATATGTGCTACTGGATTTCTGGGGTTCCTGGTGTAGTCCTTGTCGGGATTCACATCCTCACTTGAAAGAAATTGAGGCAAAATATCGGGATAAAGGTTTGGTAGTCATTAATATTGCCACGGAAAACGGTTCCAAAGCTCGTGAAATATGGTTGCAAGCTATCGAGGAAGATGGTATGACATGGACTCAGATCCTGAATAACGAGGGAAAGGATAAATGTGACGTGGTGAAGGACTATGCCATCACGGCATTCCCGACTAAAGTGTTGATTGATGGTGATGGGAAAATTGTTGTACGTGCAGTGGGGGAATCTGAACCGATAGATGCGAAGTTGAAGGAAGTATTCGGGGAATAAACGATAAGTAGGAAAGTCGAGGGGTGAGGTAGACTCAAAAATCCTGTTTGAAATGACTACCTCCCCTAGCCTCTCCTTACACGGGAGGGGAAATCGATTGGTAATCAGCTCTCCCCCTGTGTAAGGGGGAGTTGGAGGGGGGTAGTTAGTAAACAAATACAGAACTTTTAAGTCAACCTCCTTCCTCTTTTTCTGGCCGGAACGTTGATGTCGTCATTTGTAGATGTTATTGCACGTCATTCTATTATTTTTTACACAAAATCTTACTATCTTTGTCCATGGTATGAAATGAAATAAACTATGGAAAACAGATTAAATGTAGGAATCACGCACGGGGATGTAAACGGAATATCTTATGAGTTGATCATAAAATTGTTGGCAGAGAATCGGATTTGTGAGTTGTGTGTTCCTATTCTATACGGGTCGCCTAAAGTGGCCGCCTACTACCGGAAGGTATTAAATATTGAAAACTTCAGTTTAAACACGATTCGTGAGCCGGGTGAGGCTAACGGGAAACGATCCAATATCATCAATTGCGTGGATGATAACGTGAAGGTTGATCTTGGAAAAGAGACTCCCGAATCGGATCAGGCTACCATGATAGCCTTGAAATATGCCTTGGACCACTTGGATCGGGACGAGATTGATGTGTTGACGCTGGCTCCCCAGGGACCGAATGCATTCTTCACGGAAGAGGCCGGGTCTTTGGTGGAATATTTGGGTAAGCGTTATAATACCGCGGATATTATGTCCATCTTGGTGAGCGAAAAGATAAAGATGGGTTTCGTGACCGAACAGGTTAAATTACGGGATGTGCCGCATCAGGTTACACAAAAGAATATCTTCAAGAAATTAACCTTGCTAGATGATACTTTGCGTCAGGATTTTACTATTTTGAAACCAAAGATTGCTGTTCTGGGGCTAAACCCACAGGTAAATTGCGGTCAGAATGGAGATGAAGAGGTGAATGTTATTATTCCGGCGATTGAGCGAGCCCGGGAAGAGGGAATTATGGCCATTGGCCCATTCTCTGCCGAGCGTTTCTTCTCGGAGAGAATGTACGAGAAATTTGATGCTGTTCTCGCCATGTATTACGATCAGGGGGTTGTGGCATTTAAGTCCGTGGACGAAGAAAGTGCCGCTTGTTATATTGCCGGGTTGCCCGTGATCTGTTCAATGTCTTTAACCGATCCTCATTATGATATTGTAGGTCAGAATCTGGGTGATGAACAAGGACTTCGTAATGCTCTTTATTTGGCGATGGATGTTTGCGTGCATCGGGAACAAAATATCGAGTTACAGAAAAACCCGCTTCCACATTATGATATTGCCACAAATAGTAATGAGAGCGATTTGAACGTGGAACAGATTGAAGGAGTAAAAGCGGAACTTGAAGATTAAGTTTTTTCTTTAGTCGAGAAATAAAAAACGGGATTCACTATTTTTATGTGAATCCCGTTTTTATTTTAGGCTTCTGCAACCAGTTCTGCAATATCTTTTACCGGGATTTCCGGTGAGGTTTTACCCAATGTTTTTTTACATAGCGGACAGGCCGTGACAATAACGTCCGGCTGGTATGCTGCGTATGCTTTCACTGTATCACTACTAATTTTCGTTTTTTGCGTGGAATCAATGGCCGTATTTGCCAAGCTACCCCCGCAACAGAGTGATTTTTTCTCGTCATAGGCTGTCGGGATTTTCCGGCTTACTTGTTTCAATACGCTTTCGGGGGCGTCAACGACACCGCAACCTCTTCCCAGTTCACACGGGTTATGGAACACGGTTTTCAGATCCAGGGCGTTGACCTTTAATTGCCCCTCCTGAATCAGCATATCGATATATTCCGTGTGGTGCATGACTTTTATATTCAACAGGTAATCCTCCTTGAAAGTTTTGTAACAAATCGGGCAGGAGGTAACCAATATATCAGCCTGTGAGGCATCAATCATTTGCAGGTTTTTATCCATGACCACTTGTGCCGCTTTCCAGTTCCCGGAAAGAGCTAACGGTCGCCCACAACATACTCCGGCTTTTTCATCAATGAACGTGTAGTCTGCTTTTGCTTTCTCGAAAATCTGTTGCATGGATTTTATAATGCCCGGGGTAAGATGACTCATACATCCGGCAAAATAAGCGACTTTAGCGGGTTTCACTTCCGGTTGAGGAACATAAGCATACGTGTCTTTCGTAACTCTTAATATATCCGGTCTTTTACTTTGGCGGATGGCATTCAGGTTGATACCCACGGGACATGAATTTTCGCAACGTCCGCACATCAGGCAGTCTTCTGCTTGTTGGGCGTATTCCTCCCGATTACGCAGGCGACGGAGAAAATAGACGGGTTGCGTGTCATTTATATTACAGGACGTGTTCAATTGACAGGTATTGATACATATTCCGCAACGGGAGCAGGAATTGACCTGTATTTCACTGAATCCGTTATATTCTTTGCCTTGTTTTACTCCCCAGTTTTTCAAGAAGATATAGACCATTTCAGTCGGGATATGCATGTACCGGGAAAATGGTAATAGCAGGAAGAATAGTCCAAGCAAGGAGGAGTAGAGCCACCAGGCAGGATAAGATAAACTTTCCAAGGGTAGAAATTCGCTGAAAAAGTCCCCCGCGTTATGCGTGAGGAAACTACCGCCTCCGTTCAGACCGCTAGTGAAACTTTCTGCCAGAAAACGTACCGGGAAAATAAGCCAGAGTACGGTTAGTATAAGCAAATCGTAAGCCCGTTGTTTCGTGGTCTTCTTCATGCCGAAAATACGGGAACAGAAACGTTTGGTGACAGCCAGTAAGATGCCGATTAATAGGAATGTCAGAATCAAGTCCATCAAGAACGCGAAAAACTCGCTGTACGGGAATGTCTCTTTTGCCGGATGGAAATAACGAAAGAAGATAGCGAAATAAGGTGGGTTGAAAGCACTGGTATGGTAAACCATGGATTCGATTTTCCCGACAACGATCAACAAGAACCATCCGAAAGCAAAAGTCATGTGCATGTATCCCAGCATCGGGTTCGTCTTGAATATATTATGATGCAACAAGCTTTCCCGGAAGATTTCCCAACCGGAACGAATGGTTTTAAGACTGAACAAGCCTTTGCGGATTTTTTTACGTTCTTCTTTCGGAAAGCTTTTGATCCACTTGTAGTATTTCACGCACAAGTATCCTAGTAGCACGACCAGCCCGATCGTGAACGGCAGGACAAAGTGATCGTAATATATTTTGTTCGTGTATTCGTATTGCTGCATAATAATTGAAAATTGAAGATTGAAAATTGAAAATGAGGGGAACGGGTCCGGGCATTTCAGCTTTTCAATTTTGTTTTTATATAGTTGAGCATTTCTAAAATCATCTTTCGGGTTTCCACGCCTCTTGGGCAGACCAGCATGCATTTTCCGCACAACATACATTTCTGTAATTGCTCTTTCGCCTCTTTATTTTCGCCTCGTTTCATGAGCATCTGTATCTTCCGGATGTTAAAGTCCGTGAGATTTCCTGCCGTGCATCCTGCCGTACATCCGCCACAGCCAATACATAATTTGCTGCTGGGAACCACACGAGCGATATGTTCCGTCATGGATTTGTCGTTCGTATCATAATTGATACTCCGTGTTTCCGATATGCTATAACCCCAAAAATTGATCATCTCTTAATTTTAAATCCTATTAATTTCTTGATTTAGTGATTTCCGATTCATTGATTTTTCCCCTCTATCCAACGCTCTTTTTAATCACTGAATCCTGGAATCGACAATCACAAAATCTTTTTAAGTTTCACGTATTCTATAATGTTCATGGCTGCCGAACGGGCATCGGCTAGCGTGTCGGTCAGGTTCATCGGGGCACTTCCGCATCCGGCCACGAAAACACCTTCGACATTCGTGTTGTTGTTACGATAGTGCGGGTCTTGGGATTTGATGAAACCATTGGGAGCCAAGTTCAAGCCTAGCGTGTCTGCCATCTGGCGACTGCCTTCCGAGGATTCCATACCGACCAACAGGATCATCATATCAAGCGTCATGCGCAAGGGTTTTCCGACAAGCGTGTCTTCCACCTTGATCTGTAATTGCTTGTTCATGTTTTCTGCGGCCTCGGACAATCTGCCTCGTACGAATTTGATATTGTATTTTTCCTGTGCATCCCGGTACATTTCCTCGTAACCTGGTCCGAACATACGCATATCCATGTAGAAACAGAAGATTTCCGTGTCGGGTAATAGTTCCCGAAGTTCAATGGCTTGCTTTACCCCGGTGATACAACAGAGTTTGGAGCAATGGTAGTTGCACACCTTCTCGTCGCGGGAACCCACGCAATGGATGATCCCGATGCGTTTGGGGGTATTCCCGTTTGCCATTCTGATCGAGTGGTTGTAGAACATATTCTCCAGTTCCACGGAGGTGATCACGTTTTCATATATCCCGTAACCATATTCTTCCTTCCGGCGGGCATCGAAAATTTTGAATCCCGTGGAGACTAGCAAGGAATCGCCTTCAAGCAGGCTGCCGTCGCTGAGAGGTACAAGAAATCTACCCTCTTTGTTCTTCTCGATTTTCCGGGGTTCCATGCCCAAGTGTAACTGAATTTTCGGGTGATTCAGGTTTTGTTTTAATATGTCGTTCAGATCCTTGGCGGATTTCCGGTCTGGAAACAATTGGTACCAATTGTTCAAGTTACCGCCGGTTTCGTTGTTTTTCTCGACTAATTCCACGTCGATTCCTTGACTTGCCAGTTGATGTGCGGCTTCGCAACCTGCCGGACCTCCTCCGATGATGATGACTTTTGCCATATATTAATTGAAAATTGAAAATTGAAAGTTGAAAATGAATGACTTCATGGTTCTTTTTCCAATTTTGTGGTTTAACATTATAATTTTGACACTCTCAGGTACGTGGGGCATTTCGGGGTCCCGATGTCTTCTCCCCGGATGTTTTTGAATTTTGCTTCCGGATCATACGGGATGCCCATTTTATCCAGCAGGGGTTCCACTGAAACCTGGTGCATCTGCAACCCGATTTCCCACGGGTCATACCCCAGAACGAGAGCCGTGAGTTCCTCGTAAGTCAGCACGGGAATACCGTAGCCGTCCTGTCCGTAGGTGGTTCCTTCCATCTCGCTGATCGTGTATTGCCATTTATCCATGAACATAGCGCACCCCGGACAGTTTGCCACGATAAAGTCGGGTTCGTAAGGTTGCATGGATTCAAATTTCTTTTTCGAGTTGGCCACGGAATATCCCCGGTTGGCCATCACGAGATACTGGCGAAAACCGAAACCGCAACAATGTCTTCTTTCCGGGTAATCGATTACATCGCCGCCCCAGGCATAAATCATACCGGATAACACGGCCGGAAATTCGGCTCCCCCAATTCCTTTCGTGGGGAACATTTTCGAGTAATGACACCCGATGTGATCCACCCCCCGGAGAGGTCTTCCCGTGTGAACGTCCACCAGCTTGTATTTTGCCTGGGCAGCGATCTCGTTTCTGAACTTATAGATTATGTCTGATGTGTGAGCAAGATTTCTAGGTTTTTTAAATTCCCGTTTGGTGGCTTTCCAAAGGAATTCTCTGATTTTTTCTTCCACTTCCGGGTGGTGGTGCCATGTCTCCAATATCTCGGTATAAATACCGAAAGATGTGATACAAGAGGGGGTCATGTTTTCGTACCCGGCCTCGGTCATGAGGGCAAAATGACGGGCGACTACCGTCATGATTGTTTCTGCCGGAACGATGTCCGAATGATAACCGATCCCGGTGCAAGTCGTGTGTCGTGGATCATCAATAACATCTTTCGCCAGTTTATTCTTCATAATATCCAGGTAAGCCCATTCCGAACCCGGGAAGAAAGTCTGGCGAATACAACTTCTCGCATAAAAATAGTGATCATCGGCTATCTCTTTCTGATAATCTTTCCATATCTGTTGTTTACCCTCTAAATTCATCTCGCTATTTTAGTTCCTGTTAATTGCTTGAATTCGTTTTAAACTTTTATCTTTCTACTGGTGTTTTCCGCTGTTTTCCATGTATGTTTTCAGGAAATAAGCCTCTTCCAGATCAACTTTCTCTTCGTCGGCCACGTGTTGGGAGCAACTGTCAATTTTTTCCAAGAATTCAGTTCCTCCGGTGACATCGAAAATTTTCCGCAATTCATCCATACTTTCCGAATCCACTTCCCGTAATGCCCCGGCTCCCGGTTGACGGTAGTTCGAGTGCATACGTTCGTACACGTCGTCCAGATGCTCGTATATCCATTCCCACACGGGACCTTGCTCCGGGTGCATTTCCGGTTTCACCAGGTCGGGAGTAACGCAATATCCTCTTTTGAGGATGGATTCTCCGATCACGTGTTTTAGCGCGTATTGCTGACGTCCTTTTTCCGAATAGACAAAATATCCCAATTCCTGGGATGCTTTTCTTAATGCCATGATCACGAGGCCCGGCGTGTTGCAGCGCGGACAACGAGTTTTACAAGACATACATTCCCCGCAATACCAGATCGTGTCGCTTTTCAACAACTCTTCGATCTCTTCTTCATTCCCCCGTTGTACGGTTTCCACGATCACCCGCGGGTCATAGTTATAGAATTCAGCTGCCGGACAAATTGCCGTGCATACCCCGCAATTCATACAGCTATTCAGCCCTTCGATGAAATGAATATCTTTTTGTAACTTCTTTAAAATCTCTGACATAACTAACTCTATATGGAAAAATTACTCGTCATAATTCTTTTGTATACAAAAGTATATCTTAATATTTTGCAACTAAAGGAGAGAAATGCTTAAAATGTGGGGTATTTATACTACCATTTGGAGCCTGTTTAAATTTGTTGAACAAAATCTTGTCGTTGCTTGATTACCTCTAGGTTATGCTGATGTTCCATCAATGTTCCTTCGGTGTTCCAATAAGACTCAGTTTTGATTCGTGCGGCGTTCAAATGTATTTTTTCCAGCGATCACTCGCAAGTGACACGGAGAAAGCACGGAGAAAGCACGGAGAAGACCTAGCCAAACAATAGAGTAACAGCGTATGTCTCTTGAACAACTGACATTCAATATTTTTTTATATTAGTCAACGCGAAATTTAAACAGGTTCTAAGTTTGCTTGATAAGTAGTAGTTACAAGTTGCAGGTTGACCGGTTACAGGTTTGGTTCTAAATAGCCTGTAACTTAAAACATCTTTTCCCCGTAAGAAAAAGGAAAAACCATGAACAAAAGTGTAAAGGGTACTTTAACAGAGGCCAATCTTTTAAAATCATTTGCCGGAGAATCACAGGCAAAAAATCGGTATACTTTTTTCTCTGAAGTAGCGAAAAAAGAGGGGTACGAACAGATAGCGGGCATATTTTACGAGACCGCTTTGCAAGAAGAGATGCACGCGAAACGTTTCTTCAGCCGTTTAGAAGGCGGAATGTTGGAGATCACTGCTGCGTATCCTGCCGGGGTTATTTTGGACACGGCCAGTAATCTGGTTGAGGCCGCGGAGGGTGAGTATGACGAGTGGCATCACTTGTATCCGGAATTTGCTAAAGTGGCCGAAGAGGAGGGATTTAAGGACATTTCCGTGATGTACCGTATGATTATCGAGGCGGAAAGAAATCATGAAACAAGGTATCGGAAACTCTTGTCGAACTTGCAGGATGGTATCCTTTTTGAACGCCCGAAAACGGTAAAATGGTATTGTCGCAAATGCGGGTATGTCCACGAGGGCCCCACGGCTCCTAAAGTTTGTCCGGCTTGTCTCCATCCGCAAGGATTCTTTGAATTACTGGTAGAGAATTATTGAGATGAGTAGCGTGAGTACAGGAACCTGAAAATGAATTTTGTCGTTTTCAGGTTTTTTATATAATTCAAATTACAATAATTACTGTCATAGATAATTAAGACAAGGGATAAGTATTATGCCGTTTATATATATAGCTTCTGCGTTGTTGCTTAAAAACAAAATACCAGCTCAATCTCATAATGGTGTTGTGGGACAAATCGGACTATATTTCGTGACTACAGGAAGATTATCAAAAGAAAATGGACGTTTGTATTCTCGTTCTACATCTGGATCGTTTTCGTAAGAAATATAAGGACGAACGACGAGACGTTTCGTTTGACCGATTGCCTGTATGTTGGGGAGATGGGTATGCTGCGGTAGAGCTTGCTTTACAGGAACAGAATCCAGTTCATCTCTTTTATTTCTTTGGTTCTGTGGATAGTATATGCTTTTCGGGTTCGGGGTATTTCCGGTTAATGTGAGCTTATTGTTCTGTTAAGAATGTCTGCGGATGGGTGATCAATATAAAGATACTCATCCGTTTTAATGTGTGTTAAAAATATTATATTAAAAAAGGTTATGGCAGGGAAAATAGAGAAATGAAAAATATTGATTTTTAGAATATTGTTGTTTAAATAAACGATCATTTAATGCGTTGCAAATATACATCATTTTTATTTTCCGCAAACTTTTTTGATTAGTTTTTTGGTACTCTCAATTAGATATTTAGTTTTTTGTCGATTATTCATCAGTGCCTTTTTTGACTGTGTTATTAAACGATGGTTTTTTGATATAAAATATTGTTTAGTGAAACAGCTTTCGTGCATCTATAATAAATATCACTGTTTAAGTGGGGTGTGTGGAACACATGGCAATAAATCAGGACCGGTAACAGGGTTAGTGCGTGAAGCGTGTCCGGTCTGCTGATAGAATAAAACAATTACATGATCGAGGAGAAAAAAATACACTGGTATGTCGCTTACACGCGGGTGAATCAAGAATTACTGATCAAGAAGAAATTGGACGAATTGGGAATCGAGAATTTTCTCCCGCTGGAGGAACAGGCGCAGGATACGCCGCTTGGGCGGAAGACCATTCGAGTACTTTTGATTCACGGTATGATTTTTATCCGTACGGACAAGGTGACGAGTTTCTCCTTGATAAACGAGTATTCACTGAATATCGTTTACTTGAGAGATTTAGAAGGACGTCGGTCCTTGATCGTTCCCGACAAGCAAATGGAAGATTTCATGTTCCTGCTGGATTTCTCTCCTGATGGTATCGAGATATTGAATAAAGACCTCAAGCGAGGTGATCGGGTTCGGGTTATCAAAGGACCCTTGCAGGGACTGATGGGAGAACTGGTGCGCCTGAGGGGACACAAGCGGGTGGTGATTCGTTTGGAGGGAGTGGTGTCAATCGCCACGTCTTACATC
>NZ_JBCOSQ010000092.1:0-15943 GCF_040920905.1 Butyricimonas sp. RTP31003st1_G1_RTP31003_210430
CAATTAAGGTAATTAATCATTCTGGAATTCAAATCGTTATAAAGAATTTACCAACTATTTTTGGCCACATGGCCTTTTTTTATATCAAAATCAGCTCTTAGAAATTTATCTGAAGTCCCACTCCCAACACTTCCTTAAACTGTACTCTCGGACCCGCGGTACCGTCTTCTTGGGCGATCTTTACATCATTGTCATATAACAAATTTGTTGACAAAGTCGTTGAAAACCATTTATTAATCGCCATATTTAATTGTACCTCCCAGCGAACATCCACGTTCTGAGGATCTTCCAGATAATTGGAATATAATTCCAAACGAGAATAAACCTTCATGTTAGGCAAAAACTCGTAATTCACCTCTGCTTTCAAGTTTGCACCAAACTCGGATAATAGATGTTTTCCTTTATCCACACCGAAAGCCCCTTCATCTGCCAAACGACTGTCGGCAACAATAGTTCCCCTCCAAGAGGCCGGAGTGAAAGTGGCAGTGAATATCTTATTCGGACTCCAAGTAACACCGGTACCAATCATCAAGTATCCCGGAGCCATAAACTTTGAGATAAAGTCAGAATCCTCGATGTTGTAATCGTATCCTTTCGCAAACTGTGTGTTGAAGTTCAATAAAGCACTCCAGTAAAGTGTCTTGTAAATCTGATACCCATAAGTCGAGGCGAAGTATATCTTATCGTTTGTTTTCCGGGCACTCTTGCCATCATTTTTCGTCAAACCGTATCCCAGTTCCAAACGATTTTGCCACAACTGACGATCTCGTTTAAAATCGGCACTATATGTTATCTGGCTATCAAATGCCAAAGCAGACTCACCTCCGGCAGACCAACTACTCAAACTTACTTGCGTTAATTTTAACCCGAAGTAACCGGCTTTTGTCCATGCAGTATCTCTTACCGGTTGCGCATACAATTGTCCTAAACCCAATACAAATAGGGCAATAACAAAGAATCTTTTCATCATACTCTCATTAAATTATTTAGGTTTAAATTTTAATATCTTTTGACTGGTAAACGTAAAACAACAAAGATTTGTTATAAAAAAAGCAGGTTATTTTCTAACCTGCTTCAGAAGAAGTGTTTCTTCACTTATATTTTAGCACATAACTCGGAGATCTTCACAATCACGTTCACGATCTTCTCCATAGAAGACACGGGGATATACTCGTAACGTCCATGCCCGTTATGCGCCCCATTGGACAAATTCGGTGTGGGCAATCCCATAAATGACAATCTTGACCCGTTAGTACCACCGCGAATAGGAACAATCAAAGGTTTAATGCCCAATTCTGCCATGGCCTGTTTGGCTATTTCTACGATATATCTTACCGGTTCCAAACGTTCTTTCATATTCGCATACTGATCCTTCATTTCCAGAAGTACCGGCAAATCATACTTCTTTGAATATTCCCGAACCCCATTTTCAATGACGTCCTTTCTCCATTCAAAACGCTCCTTATCAAAATCGCGAATCAATATTTCCAACAAGGTTTCTTCTACCGTCCCTTTAATGGAATAGATATGAAAGAACCCTTCGTAACCGGAGGTATATTCCGGAGCATCTTTTTTAGGGAGACTAGCCATAAATTCATTAGCCACCTTGATTGAATTGACCATCTTATTCTTGGCATATCCCGGATGGAAATTACGCCCTTTAAACGTCAAACGAGCTAAAGCAGCATTAAAATTCTCACACTCTAACTCTCCGATCTCTCCCCCATCCAAAGTATAGGCAAATTTAGCCCCGAATTTTTTCAGATCAAAATGATCAACACCTTCCCCGATTTCTTCATCCGGCGTGAAACAAACTACAATACGTCCATGCTTGATTTCCGGATGTTGAACCAAATACTCCATTGCCGTCAGAATTTCGGCGATCCCCGCTTTGTCATCTGCTCCTAAAAGCGTGTTACCATCCGTAACGATCAAATCCGTACCGACATAATTCATCAGTTCCGGAAAATCATCCGGTGACAGAGTGAATCCCTTTTCCTTGTTCAACAACACGTCATTTCCCCTGTAATTCTCGATAATCTGAGGTTTCACGTGTTTACCCGTCATGTCCGGACTGGTATCCATATGAGCGATAAACCCTATCGAAGGACACTCTCTATCAGCATTAGCAGGTACAAACCCCATGACATACCCGTAATCATCCACGGCAACATCCTGCATCCCTATTTTCTGCATCTCCTCGCAAAGAAGATAGGCAAACTGCAATTGTCCCGGAGTACTTGGAACTAAACCCGTCTCCCGATCCGATTCCGTGTGAATCTTAGCATACCTGATAAAACGCTCAACTACTGGCAGCATAAAATAATTTTAGATTTATGATTTATGATTAAGTGATTTATAATCCCGTAACGTGAATCACGCAATCATAAATCACACAATCATCAATTAGTAGGCTCTCGCAATCAACACCCTCTTATGAGAAGGTTTACCTGTTACCATACACTTACCCTCCTCATCGGGAGCATCGAATGGAATACAGCGGATGGTTGCTTTCGTTTCGTTCTTGATAAGTTCTTCAGTTTCCGGGGTT
Source organism: Butyricimonas sp. RTP31003st1_G1_RTP31003_210430 (assembly GCF_040920905.1). Lineage (NCBI taxonomy): Bacteria > Pseudomonadati > Bacteroidota > Bacteroidia > Bacteroidales > Odoribacteraceae > Butyricimonas > Butyricimonas sp. RTP31003st1_G1_RTP31003_210430. The sequence continues at coordinate 2,552 of NZ_JBCOSQ010000092.1, forward strand.
CCATCCCAATGACACAGGAAGAATCCGCCTTTCGTGTCCAACAAAGTCTTGAACTCCTCGTAAGAATCCACTTTTGTAATCAATTTAGAACGACGTTCCAAAGCCAGTTTGTATATATTTTCCTGAATTTCCTCCAACAACGTCTCGATGTGTTGTTCCACGCCTTCCAATGGCAATGTTTCCTTGGTCAAAGTATCACGACGAGCCACCTCAATCGTACCGTTTTCAAGATCACGTTCCCCCATAGCCAGACGTACCGGAACTCCTTTCAACTCGTAATCGGCAAATTTCCAACCTGGTTTTTGCGTGTCACGATCGTCAAATTTCACGCTGATTCCCGCAGCCTTTAATTTATCCATCAACCCGCTAACCGTTTGACGGATTTTTTCTAATCCTTCCAAACTCTTATAAATAGGCACTATTGCCACTTGCAACGGAGCTAACTTCGGAGGTAATACCAAACCGTTATCATCGGAATGTGACATGATCAACGCCCCCATTAAACGGGTAGAAACTCCCCATGAAGTTGCCCATACATATTCTTGTTTTCCCTCTTTCGTGGCAAATTGCACATCGAAAGCCTTCGCGAAGTTCTGACCCAAGAAATGAGAAGTTCCGGACTGAAGGGCTTTCCCGTCCTGCATCATCGCCTCGATAGTCAAGGTATCCAATGCACCGGCAAAACGTTCCGTTTCACTCTTATGCCCCATAATCACCGGCATAGCCATCCATTTTTCGGCAAACTCAGCATATACACGAATCATTTTCTGAGCTTCCTCAACGGCTTCCTCTTTCGTAGCGTGAGCCGTGTGTCCTTCTTGCCACAAGAATTCAGCAGTACGCAGAAACATACGCGTACGCATCTCCCAACGCATCACGTTAGCCCATTGGTTACAGAGGATAGGAAGATCACGATAAGACTGAATCCAGTTTTTATAAGTATTCCAAATAATCGTTTCAGAAGTCGGACGAATAATATATTCCTCCTCCAGTTTGGCAGCAGGGTCCACAACTACCCCACCTCCATTCGGATCATTTTTTAATCGATAATGAGTTACAACCGCACATTCTTTCGCGAAACCCTCCACGTGATCAGCCTCTTTTGAAAAGAAAGATTTGGGGATTAACAACGGGAAATAAGCATTACTATGCCCCGTTTCCTTGAACATCTTGTCCAATTGTTGTTGCATTTTTTCCCATATGGCATAACCGTAAGGTTTAATCACCATACATCCTCTTACAGCTGAATTCTCTGCTAATCCGGCTTTTACGACCAGATCATTGTACCATTGCGAATAATTTTCTTCTCTTGAAGTTAAAAACTTAGCCATCTCATTATTTTTTGATAAAACAGCAGCAAATTTAAAACAAAAACTAGGAAATCCGATTATTATTTTCTATTTTTATAACATAGAATACAAAACAAGCCGCATGGGATGCTTGTAACAGGGAAACACCGAATGAATGGTACGCATTTTGTTAGAAGTAAATAAACCAATAGTCAATGAATTTGTCATACAAGAAAGGAATTAATATTATTACTATGAAGATAGCATTATATTTTTCAGCATTAGCAGTCCTATTAGGCGCTTGCTCTTCCTCGCAAAACTTCACGCGAGCGCAGGAAGATGATATCTACTATGTTCCTGGTAAACGTTCCCTCTTCGCTCAAGAAATTAAAGACAAGACCGGAGTGGACATTACCTCGAATACTTCTTCTAGTTCTCAAATTAGTAAAAACACAAACAATGATAAAGTTTATCCGAAGGAAATAGATAACAGTGTAAACCCGAAATCTCATTCCATCGGTATGGCTCGTTATGCAACTGAAAAACAGGTGCAAAAAGAAGAGGCCAGAACCGGACAAACTGTTAACCGGGTTGCTGTTCCGGCAGATGACGGGTACTGGATCGGAGGCTTTAAAGGTAGTGAAAATGATTTGGAAGAGTGTGTCCGGATCATGAATCGTTACCCGGAAGGTTTCGCCTATTTTGGAAACGGGTACGAAATTGCCCAGAATCTTTCGTTCAGCTCCGACTGGAACGTGTACACAATTGACGGTCGCTACTGGTGGTTCCCCAGCAGTTCGAACGTGGGACTATACTCTCAATTAATTTTCGGTAATTACCCGAAATACATTTGGACCGTGATTTGGAACGATCCTCGTTTTGATAGTTTTGCATGGAGTAATAACGTAAGTTTCGGCTGGAACCGCTGGGGATGGGGAGCCTCGTTCGGTTGGGGTAACTCTTGGGGATGGGACCCATACTGGAACAATTACTATAGTTACGGTTATAATCCGTGGGGTTGGGGACATGGTTTCTACGATCCATGGGGCTGGAATCCTTATTGGAACCACTATTACGGTTATTATCCACACTGGGGACATCGTCCGGGACATGGACATCACGGCCCAAACTGGGGCAACCATCGACCGGACTGGGGTGGTGCCAGCAAACCAACTGTAACTACTCGGTATGCTCCTAAAAAGCAATACACGACGAATAGAAACGCCCGGTCATATAGTACCTATTCAAGAACTTCAAGAAGTTCCGCTATACAATCCAGGTCAAACAGCAGCCGCTACGAATCAGGCTCAAACTACAATCCATCGCATAACAACTCCAGCAATTCATCAGGAAGTTATTCTAGAGGGAACAGCGGATCTAGCTCGTATGGAAATAGTTCAACGACACGCTCCAGCAGTGGAGGTAGCGGACCTGTTCAACGTACAAATTCGGGTAGTAGAAGATAAGTCTAACTAACATTAATTGTCTATGAAAATATTATATATACTTCCGACATTACTCCTCTTCTCCTTATTCGTTTCGGCTCAAAACGAAGAGGATGCCCTTCGTTTCTCCAGGCAAACCCCATTCGGTTCTGCAAGAGTTACCGCAATGGGAGGAGCATTCGGTGCATTAGGTGGAGATTTAACAACCCTATCCACAAACCCAGGTGGTATTGGAGTATTCCGTAAATCTGAAATCAGTTTTACATCCATGCTCGATTTTGCTCACGCAAAAACAAAAGGTATTGATAATGAAAAAAATATGTATCTATTAGGAGGATTGGGATTCGTATTATCGTTCCAACCTATGAGTAATAAATGGAAAAATATCAACATCGGTTTTAATTATACGAACCTAAATAATTTCAATCGAAATATTTTCCAAGGATATTATGAAACTAATGGAGATTCATCCTTATCAAATATATGGAAAGAGGAAGCAGACGGTTTATCCCCGAAAGAATTAAATGATTTTACCACAGGACTTGCTTATGATGCTTACATGCTTTATTTAAGCCCGGAGGCGTTAGAAAACAAGGACTATGACTATCAAACTCCAATCAGAAGTATTGATCAGTTACAACATTATAAATACACGAGAGAACGGGGTTTTCAAAGTGAATATGCCATATCGGCAGGGGCTAATTATGATGACAAATTTTACTTTGGTATAACTTTAGGAATTCAATCACTACATTACAAATCGTTTTCCGTGTACACAGAAGAAATTGTTGGAGAAACAAATAACAAATTGGAAAAGTTCAGTATATACCAAGACTTTACAAGTAGTGGTATCGGGATAAATTTCAAAGCAGGTTTTATATATCGTCCGATTCCAGTTCTCCGTCTAGGTTTTGCCATTCATACACCTACATATTACGATCTTGATGCTTATGCCAATAATAATGTTTCTGCTAAATTCACTGAACTTCCGGTTGAAGACGCCAAACCTACGGACAACTTTGAATATGGAGAGAGTGCATGGACAGATTACTCCTACAAATTAAAAACACCGTGGAGATTTATGGCAAGTGCTGCAACAGTTCTAGGCCAAAGAGCTATTATCAGTTTTGACTATGAATATGTTGACTATACTACTGCAAAATACTCAAATGATGGTGCTAAAAACGAATATTTAGAAACTAATAATGCGATAAAAGCTATTTACAAAAGTACCCATAATTTCCGTGCCGGAGCAGAATATCGATTTAATAGTGTATTCTGTCTACGAGGTGGTTATGCTTATTCTGCCTCACCATACACGAAAGGAGAAATGAATGAAAAAAATGACATTCAAACAATCACTGGTGGTCTAGGATTAAATTTCGGAGTATTCTATGCAGACTTTGCTTATCTTCATAAGAATTCAAAGTTAAACGGTCTATTCTATTATTATGAAACTTCAAAGGGGGAAGTTATTGAATCACCCGAATTTCAGACAAAATTTAAAGATAACGAATTCAGACTAACATTAGGAATCAGATTTTAATAGACAAGAACGGGGACTATCAAAGTCCCCGTTTCTTTTTCGCTATTTGGCAAACTATTTCTTCATTTCAAATCCTAAAAGAATCTCATCATACCCATCCATTAATGAAGTAGTCGTTTTATCTGATTTTTTCAAAGCAGAGGATAATACACTAACAAAGTTCATAAGTTTTTCCGTATTGAAAAGTAATGATACCTGTTCTCCCGATTTCACTAACTGCACTTCCACACTTTTCACCGTGATCGTTTTTGCCAACACATAATGTAATGTCAATACACGTGTCTTCTCGTCCAAAGAATACGTTCCTTTTAATATCTTCTTCCCTATCGTATTTGTAAACGTACCATCACTATTAAACGTGTAGCTAAAATTCCCCGGCACAATCCCCAACTTTGTGTAAATATTCTCCATTTTTTTCTCTAACGCTGAGGTTACCAATGAACCGCTCGCCTCTTTCAACAAATCCCCACTCGTCATTTTACAAGCAGGCTCCACGTAATTCCAAGTTCCTTGAAGATCCGACAATTTAATCACATTACCTGTTACAAGATTCACCACGTCCTTTACCTTCGATGAATTCAAAATGTCCTTCAATGATTGGGCTTGTACTAATTGTACTCCCCCAAAGCACATCAATACACAACAAATTACAATAACTCGTTTCATAAAATATAATGTTTAGGTTTAAACACAAAAGCCTGTCTATCAGACAGGCCTCTATTTGAGCCAATTTGGGGACTCGAACCCCAGACCTACGCATTACGAATGCGTTGCTCTACCAGCTGAGCTAAATTGGCGATAACGGGTGCAAATGTACGACTATTTTTGTAATTTGAAAACGATAAATCAATTTTTTTCAACTCAAAAACGTACATTTTTTATACATTTGCGGCTACATTTTAATTATCAATAAGATGAAAAGAAAACTGCCGATAATTATTTTTCAATTTACCATATCACTTTCACTATTTTTATTCTTCATCACGAACATTTCTGCACAAAAGAAGGCTGTTGAGACCTCCGGAGACATTATATATTACGCAACTCCCGTCTTCTGTTTGACAACCTCTCTATTGAAAAAAGATTACCACGGAACCAAACAGCTTGTTTTTTCTACTGTCACAGCTGTAGGAATAAGTTACATATTAAAACATACGATCCGCAAAAAACGACCGGATGGAAGTGATTACCATGCTTTCCCGTCCGGACATGCAACCGTCACCTTCCAAGGAGCTTCCTTTCTACAACGCAGATATGGCTGGAAATTCGGTATCCCTGCTTACCTTTTATCCACTTACGTCGTTTGGGGACGGACTTATTGTGATAAACACGATTGGTGGGATATTCTCTGTGGTGCAGCAATAGGTGTGGGGAGTTCCTATATTTTCACCAAACCCTACGGCCGTACACGGATCACACTCACCCCTACCGTACTCCAGAAACACCCTGGAATCCACGCTTGTATCACTTTCTAACAGACTTCTAAATATTTTGTTAAAATAGTATTTAAAGAAATCATAAACCCTTTTTTTATCATGGTACATCCATATTATATGTCTATTTTTGTTTAAATCAGAACAACAACATATAATATGCAACTTTATATTTACAAAATAATTTTTCTTTTGTTCATGTTGGCCATACCCGTGACAATGTTTGCCCAAACGCAAAAGAGAGACACGATTAGAAAAGATACAACCACAATACCTGAAAAAAAGATTACCAAATACACACTAAAAGGTATTGTAACTGGAGAGCCTGATGACGAGACTCTGCCAGGTGCGCATATTTATGTTGGAGAAGATAAAAAACCGACAACTGTAACCAATGCCATGGGAGAATTCACCTTAAAAGACCTTCTTCCAGGAGAGCTGGTCATTACCGTTTCTTTTGTCGGTTACCAAGCTACAAGCAAAAAATATCTGGTAAAAGCAGATACAAATGTCGGAATGATTAATCTACTCCCGGAAGTACTGGAAGAAGTCGTTATTACAGCCAAACCACCTTTGATTATCCAGAAAGGTGACACGACAGAATTCAACGCAAATGCATTGAAGGTTCCGGAAGATGCTGAATTGGAAGATTTGTTGAAAAAATTACCCGGTTTCCAAATCGTCGACGGAAAATTAATGGCAAACGGAGAAGAAGTCAAGAAAATATATATTGATGGAACCGAATATTTCCTCAGCAACCCGATGGCCGCCCTCCAGACACTTCCGGCCAGCCTTGTCAACAAAATAAAAATGTTTGACGGGAAAAGTGAAGAAGCTGATTTCTCAGGATATGATGACGGGAAAAGATTCCGTTCATTAAACATTGAAACCAAGAATCCCAACCAGTTGAAAGTATTCGGTAAAGCCAACTTGGGATACGGCATTTCAGAAGACCTAGAAGATTCATTTAAAGACAATAACTATAACCTGGGTGTTTCTGCTAACGCCTTTAACAAAAAGCAGAAATTCTCCATCCAAGGAAGTCTACGTAACACGAACCAAGGATCTGAACTCCCCAACGCACAATACCACGGGAAAGGTGGGAATAATCGAGGGAAAAATTACTCCGTGGACTTCGCCAATACATTCAGTAAAGGTACTGATATAGGTGGGAGTTACAGTGGTAGCAACAGCGAATCCTATTCTGCCAGTTCCAGTATACAGGAATATTTCCCTTCTGAAAGTTTCCAGAGCAACATTTATAATTCAGAATCACATTCTTGGTCTGAAAGTTCAAGTCATAACGTGAATACCCGGTTTAATTACTCCATGAACAAGAAAAACAGATTCTACTTCACCCCCTCTTTTTCATTTAGCAAATCAGATAGTCGATCATTGAACATGAATAGTAATATTCAAGACAATGACACGATAAATATCACGAACAGTAAAAGACAAAGTCACAATGAAAATCGTTCCTTCGGGGGTAATTTCTCATGGATGCACGCTTTCCAAAAAACGGGACGGACATTAACATTAAACGGGAACATAAATATCAGTAAAAATGAAAACAATAATACACAACAAGATAGTAGTATTATAAACAAAAGAGATACGTTGCGTAATCTTATCAATACCTCCGAAGGTATATCAAATTCATACACGGGTTCGATCTCTTATTCAGAACCTTTAACGGAAAAAGCCCGATTATCGTTCAATTACTCTTTCAGTTACAACAAGAATAGTTCGGACAAAGAAAGTATGTCATACAAAGACGCACTTTTCACGGAAGTCATTGGTATTGATACGGCCTTAACGAATAAAACCAGTACCATAAGAACAAGTAATAACCTAGGCATCCGTTATGGGTATAATCAAGAAAAATTCTATTTCAGTGCAGGTGGATCAATCAATCTATCAAGAGAAGAAAATAGATACGAATACTTGAACGCACCGGACTCTAACGTGAGAAACAATTATTTGAATCTCTCCCCTCAAATAAATTTCAGTTATAGTTTATCCAAAAGATCAACCATGACTTTTTATTATAACGGGAATACAGATTCCCCTAGAGCCGAGCAACTACAAGACATTCTTGACGTGAGAGACCAATTAAATATTTCAACAGGAAATCCGAACTTGAAAAAAACATTCTCGCAATCAGCCTCAATGTCTTTTAGCCGGAACATTGTCAGTGAAGAAAATTTCAGTTTCTTGAACGTTAATCTTAGTTTTCGAAACTCTTTCAACAATATCGCCACGGCAACACAATTTATCTCAAAAGACACGGTTATCAACGGTTACCAAATATTACAGGGAGCCCGTCTCTCCCGCCCCGTTAACTTAAACGGGCAATGGGGGCTTTCCATGAATTCCAGTTATTCTTTCGAGATCAAAGCATTAAAATTAAGATTAGGCCCTTCCTTATCTTATAGTTATTCTCGTACACCTTCTATCTACGATAATATAAAGAACTTGACCAGTTCCCATAATGCATCATTCGGACTTAATATCAACAGTAACGTATCTGAGAATTTGGACTACAATATATCTTCCCGTACTTCTTACACCAATTCCACAAGTACAACCACGGAAGGCTCCAGTTCTTTCTCTCAATCTGTTAATGCAAGTGCCAAATGGGTTTTCTGGAAAGGATTCATTCTTGCAGGAGACTATTCATATAATTACACGTTAAGTAAAAAAGGTGGAAACGTGAACCAATCCAACAGTCTTCTAAACATGGAGATCGGGAAAAAATTCATGAAAAATAAACAACTACAAGTTAGATTTAAAGCAATGGACATTTTACGTCAAAGGAACCTGTTAAATTACAGTATTCAAGACCTGTATACTCAAACTAGTTACAGCACAAACGAGCGAAACTACTACATGTTAACTGTTTCCTATCGATTTAATTCCATTGGTAAAAAGAAAGAAGGAAGAAATGGTCCGGAAGGGCCACCACCTCCCGGATTCTTCTAAAAAAATTTAACGGGAACCTAATTCCTTAGCTTGTTCGAGATACGCTGTATTTCGAACATCTCCTTTTTTATCAACACCATAAGCAATAACCTCTCCGACAGAATGCCAACGCATATATTCTGCCAAAATTCGATAGGACTCTTGCACCCCTTTTATTTCATTTTCAACATCAGTTGCTGCTGCAAGCAGCAAGACACACTCTTTACCTGTCAGACTTCGTTCGCTTTTCTCCACGGTATAAGGATACAAACGATCTATAACACTCTTCAACTGAGTTGGCCAACTAAAAAAATACAGAGGAGAAGCAAACACGATCATATCCGCCTGCTCTATTTCCGGAAAAATCTTCTCCATATCATCCGACTGCACGCAAGGAGTTCCCATGGACCAACACATACCACAGGCAAAACACCCGTTTACCTTGTAACCCGGAACTTTTATCACACTTACTTCATACCCCTTGGCCCTAGCACCCGTGGCAAAGACCTCTGCCAGCATATCACTGTTCCCGTTTGGTCGGGGACTTCCCTCTAAAATTAAAATGTTTTTGCCCATAATTTATTGTTTTATGATATACAAAAATACGTATTTATTGCTTCACTAAAACCACAAAAGGAAAAAACTCCTTGATCACGTATCAAGGAGTTTTCATTTTTTAATGTACATAACGAATCTTTATCCGCTCTTGTATCTGACTTGGAGGTAAATCCGTGTCAATCTTTATCTTATAACTCCTTCCCGGAATTACATCCATATAATTATCTGAAAAGAAAATCGATTCTCCCGGAATATAGAACATGACATTGCAAGCCAGTTTATCCGAGGAAACCCGAATAAATTTCTCTCCATTCTCCTCTCCTGCCTGTATAGAGAAATGAGGTGTCAGCAAATCTAAATCCTTATGATAAACGAAATAAACATTCTTTTCATCCAAGACCTGACCACCTTGTAAACGTACCACAAGCATCATCCCATTCTCAGAACCACCCGCAAGCAACGACTCCCGGTTCAATTTCCACAAAACCGTCGAAGTATTTGCCGGTACATTTACTCCTCTTTCAGTCAAGAAAATGAGATTACCATGAAAATCAAGAACCTCAATGCTCAATGTCCCATGAATAGCCTCCAACCTATCACTCACGGCATAAATTGCCAAGGAATCCCCCTCCCATTTCGGAGCAACGATCACCTCTTTAAAACAATCCCGTATCATGTAATGCGCCGCTTTCCATTTATGGTAATAATCCGTCGTCGACCAACTGGCAACAGGCCAACAATCATTAATCTGCCAGATCAGAGAGCCCATACAATAAGGCATATTCCGACGATGTGCCTCGATACCCATTTTCGTAGACAGTCCCTGCAACACGTGGGTCATGTAAATAAATTGTTCAAACTCTTCCGGAACCCGGTAATACATTTTCATATAATCCAGAATACGCCCGTTACCAATATAACTCCTTTGGTGTGATTTCATCACCTCCGATTCTATATCATAATCCTCCGGCAGTGCATACGTTTCTATCGTACTCATCTCCGGAAAGGACTGAAACCCGTATTCACTGCAAAAACGGGTTGTCACCTCATCAAAGCTTTCCAATGGCCGGAAACCATGCCACACACCCCAATAATGTTGATCCCCCGAAGTCGTCCCGTCCAATCCATGTTGATCCGGTTCCGGTCCCGCCATCGGTGAGGAAGGCCAGTAGTCATCTCCATCCGTGTAATCCTTCACCACTTCGGGAAGTATCTCGTGAAAAACGGTATAGTAAGCCTTGAAAACCGTATCCTGTTCCTCTTTCGTGAAAGCGTTCTTCCATCCCCATCCCCCCGGCGCACCGTGTCGCCAAGCCAAAGCGTTTTCATTATTCCCACACCACAAAGCGATACTAGGATGATTCCGAATCCGAATAACATTATCAATAGCCTCCTGACGCACGTTATCCAAAAATTCTTGATTCCCGGGATACATCGCACAAGCAAACATGAAATCCTGCCACACCATGATCCCGTATTTATCACAGAATTCAAAAAATGCATCATCCTCGTATATGCCACCACCCCATATTCTGATCATATTCATGTTGGCATTCGCCGCATCTGCCACCATTTTCTCATACAAATCCGGGGTTACACGAGGCAGAAACACGTCATTCGGGATAGCGTTAGCCCCCTTGGCAAACACGGGGACTCCATTCAACTCGAAGCCGAAAGACTCTCCCCATTGATCCTTTTCTCGAACTAATCTCAACGACCGTAACCCCGTCGTTACCTTCTTTTCCGCCACAACTCCTTCCTCGCTAGTCACCAGAATCGTAAAATCGTACAAGTTCTGTTCCCCTAACCCGTTACTCCACCACAAACGAGGATTCTGAATTACATAAGGAATAGTTATTTTGTTTTCACCTCTTCTTAAATCTTTTTGCTCCTGCAACAATATCTTCCCCTCATTCATAATCACTATCGTGACACTCTGTTGCTTGTCCGAGTTCACACAAACCTCCGCCACTAGTTGAGCCTTTTCCTTTGTTACGGAAGGCTGGCGAATAAACACATCCTCCACCTTCACGTCATTCCAAGCCTCCAGAATCACCGGACGCCAGATGCCGGAAGTCACCAAACGAGGCCCCCAATCCCAACCATAATGGTAAGGAGCCTTACGAGTGTACACGCTAACCCGGTCATTTCCCATCTCTCCCCGAACGCTCTGATCATTATCCGCGGGTAGTCTCAAACCGTAACGTTCCATCTCTTCCCGTCCCTTCAAAGTCGGGGAAGCAAACACGATATGCAACTCGTTACGACCAACTTTCAGTTTTCCTTCAACATCAAACCTCCACGTCCGGAACATATTATCCGTATTTCCCAATTTCTCCCCGTTCAAATAAACATCAGCGTATGTATCCAACCCCGTGAACGTGATCCGTTGATTGACCTTTTTCCCTATTTCCTCCGAAACAGTGAACTCCGTCCGGTACTCCCAATCCTTCTTATCAATCCATTGCAACTGCAATTCATTCATCCGGTAAAAAGGATCTTCAATCTTCCCGTTAGCCAACAAATCCGTGTGTACCGTACCGGGTACTGTTGCAGGCAACCACGTCCCCGAATCCCTCTGCCGGAATTGCCAACCGGAATTCAGCTCCGTACGAATCTCTTTTTCGGTTGAACACCCGATCATTCCCCAGGTGATACAACCGAAAAACAGCATCCAAACTATTTTATTCATTGGACTTTGACTCTTGTAGAATATGTTTTGCAAAATTATAACCTAAAGCCTCGTAACGTTGAGTCAACAACTTTGCCCGGTTCAGGAAATTCGAGTACTCTCTCGCCTCTTGCGGAGTCCATGCCACCTCTGCCAGTGCAGCCATACGCGGCAATAACATATATTGAGCATGGCTAAAAGTCGTGATATACTCTGCCCACAAATTAGCTTGTACCCCGATAATCTTCTTTCCCTCTTCGGCAGTCAAACCCTCTGTCGGGTTCAAACTATATACTTTTGCAACATCAACAAAACCACCAATACTAAAAGGTTCCTTGTCAACATCCTTAGATTGATAGTAATCAAAATAAGCGTAGTCATTCGGCACCATCACCACCTCATTCCCTCTCTTTGCTCCTTTGATTCCGCCCGTCTTACCTCTCCATGACATGACAATTGCCGTTTTAGAAACATCTCCTTCCAATATTTCATCCCAACCGAGGATTCTCTTCCCCTTCTCTTTCAAATACGCCTCGATCCGGTGAACGGTATAATTTTGCAATTCACCCTCATCCTTCATCTTTTCCTGTTTCATCCGGGCCTGACATTTCTTACACTTTTTCCAAGCATCTCTCGGACATTCATCTCCCCCAATATGGATGATCTCTCCGGGGAACAATTCCGCTACCTCATCCAACACACCTTCCCAGAATTCAAACGTCTTCTCGTTACCGGGGCAAAATACTTCCGGGAACACTCCCCACATCTGGCACACCTCGTAAGGTCCACCCGTACATCCTAATTCCGGATAAGTAGCCAAAGCGGCAAGCGCATGTCCGGGAAGCTCTATTTCCGGAATAATCGTGATATACCGATCGGCAGCATACTGAATAACATCTTTAATCTCTTCCTGCGTGAAAAAGTAGGGTCCGTATGGAGTCCCGTCATACTTTCCCGTATTTTTACCAATCACGGTCTGTTTCCGTTGACTCCCGATTTGCGTGAGTTCCGGGTATTTCTTAATCTCGATACGCCATCCCTGATCATCCGTCAAATGCCAGTGGAACACGCTCAATTTATGTAAAGCCAACATATCAATAAAAGTCTTTACCTCATCCACCGTGAAAAAATGACGACACACGTCCAGCATTGTTCCTCGATACCCTAACCGAGGCTCGTCCTGAATCTGCACGTTTTGAATCCTGATCCGATCCATCTTCTCCCCTTTTTCCACGCCCACGGGCATCATCTGCCGTAAACTCTGCATGGCATAGAAAACCGCCTTTGAACTTCCTCCCTTTATATTAACCGCATTCTTCTCCACCGTCAAATCATAAGCATCCGCTTTCATAGAGGGGTCAACAAAAATATTTATCGCATTCTTTTTCGTTTCCCCATTCGCCACGGTTAAGGCCTTCCCGAAAGATTTTTCAACCAATGTACTCATAAAAGTACAAGCCGGTTGCAAATCATCCGCACCCTTCACCAC
>NZ_JBCOSQ010000093.1:0-12499 GCF_040920905.1 Butyricimonas sp. RTP31003st1_G1_RTP31003_210430
CAGTTGGTTAACGTGTCTGTTGAAAATTGTAAAAATCAATCAGGTGTTAATAGCATTAAACGATCGTTTTAAGACATCTAAATCATTCTTAAATTAAGCTCCACTGCCACCATTCCTATAAAAACAAATTCAAATTATATTTACCAACATATCACCCCTATTCTCACCCTAAACCAACCCAAATAAAGAAGTAATCTAACCCAAATAATCCCCCTTATTCAGAGCTTATTCGAAGCTTACACGTAGCTCATACATCACCGGATAAATAAGCACTGACTAAGCGTCGAGACATCATCGAAAAAGTGGGATTATCACCTTAGCATCTCCATTACTTCTCTTGAGTTTCTCTCCAGAAACCACAAATTACAAAAAATCTTAAAACATCTCTAACAAACACAAGTTTTCACATATATCCCTTGTCAAATATACAAAACAACAATGTAGATATATGAAAAAGCACATCACACAACTCCTCTTCAGCCTTCTTACCTTTTGCACGAATACGGACATTTACGCTCAAGAAAACGAGAAAAAGACCAAGAGCCCATGGAGCGGCTCTGTTTCCCTCAACTATGATTTCACGAACAATTTCACGGGAAACGTAAACTTGGGATATACACAAAAGAATTGGGATCTATTCCTGGATTATTCCGGACATTCAGATCGGATTGAAATCAGCAGTGAGTTATTTCGCGCTCTTTCGTCAGAAACATCTCAACTATTAGAGACAGAACAACACCATTTAAGCCATTCCATAGCCCTCCAATTGGATATGCGTCCTTCTCCACGCAATCTATTTCTATGGAATCTCAAACTACAATTCCCCAAGATCACGACAAACCGGGATATAAATAATCGCACGCAAACAAAAGAATATGACCTACACCATCGAATAGCATTCAGCCGGAAAACAATTGAAGGTTCCTTATTCTACAAACACATCTACGAAACAAACAAACACGAACTATCGCTAAACGGGATCTTCTCCCACACGAAAGATTCCCGTCCAAGCACGTATCAAATCGATGATATCCTCACCCATACCTCTACCGGAAACGAGAAACCGGAATTCGTCCGCCTGCAAATGGATTATCTCTATACATTCGAAAACCAAGGGCAACTCGAAACCGGAATTCAATTTTTTTCCAGATGGAATAAAACCCGATACAATCTTCATGACACGGAAGAAACCCTCGACAATTGGTTATCAAATTTGCCCCCTAACGACGGCCTAAACCATCATGAATACATATACACGGCACATCTCTCCTACTCCCGACAACAAGGAGAATTTTGGCTCTATAAAATAGGGCTACACGCCGATTACGATATTACCCGCACCAAGCTCATGGAAAACACGGACAAACATAATTTTGATCGATTCTACTTTTACCCGCACCTAACACTCCAATACACTCCTTCTGATCAGCAAGAACTGGCCTTTCATTTTACTAGAAAGGCCATACACCCGGATTACACCCAACTAAACCCATTTACAAATCCGATCGACCACCAAACATTCGAGCAAGGTAACCCGCTATTACGCCCTGAAATCACGAACCGGGCCGAAATCAATTATCTTCTACACGGGGAAAAGATCCAGCTGAACGGGAATCTTTATTTCAATTCCACCGAAAGGTTTATCACCCCCGTCACGTTATTTTCGGAAGACAACACGTTAACCCTGTCTTACACGAATGGTAGCATGGAAAACAAGGTCGGCTTGGACATCAATCTATCTGGATCTCCCACCTCATGGATGACAATCACACCTTCCATATCCCTCGTCCACGCTCATGCCAACGGGAAATATCAAGGAATAAACCTTCATGTTGACGATTTCTCTTGGTCGGGCAACTTAGAATTAAACTTAAATTCTAAAAAACATACCGAATTTCAGGCCCTCTTCTCTTATCAATCACCAACAAAGGTTCCACAATTCAAAATTGAAGAGAATTACTATCTCGATCTGGCAATCAAACAAGGCTTCTTTAATAATCGCCTTCAAGTCAGTTTTTCCGTTTCCGACGTCTTCGACACGTCCGAATGGCAAGCCCGTTCAAACACGGACACCTATCGTCTGGCAAATTACAGCAAAGAAGCTACCCATGCTTACTGGATCGGGCTAACATTCAATTTCAACAACTTTACATCCCGTTCATCAGCAGACGATTCTCACCCGCAAAAACGTCAAGTAATACAATTAGGACAATAAAACATTACAAGAAATTCCACTTTTCAGCGCAGCAAGCAATCATTTCATTAATAATAACTACCTTTGTGACTGAAATTCAAAGCATCAATTACAATGGCGAAGATTATTGTTCAAAATACCAATAATGCGTAAATTTGCAATATGGACGAGAACAAAAGTATTATAGTTCTGCATGAAAAGCAGTTTGACGAAGTGATTAGCATCATTCAATTGCACCAAAGCAAAGCCTCTCGTATGGTGAACGAGGAATTGCTACAGACTGCATGGTACGTGGGAAGCTATGTATCAGCAAAGCTGAAAAGTGAAGAATGGGGAAGCAAGGTGGTGAGCCAACTATCAGAATACATTCGTGCTCGCCGTCCTGATTTAAGAGGATATAGCCGAAGAAACATCTACAATATGGTTCAGTATTTTGAAGAGTATTCCACGCCTCAATTTAGCTTAACGGTAGAGAAATTTCTGTCACATGAATTCGTGCAGTCAACAACTGCACAATTACAATCGGCTCATTTAGAAGCCCAAGATGATAACATAAATGAAGGGGAAAATAATGAGATTGTGCAGTTGTCAACTGCACGAATGCCTCAAGTTCTTACAATGACCACTTTCACCAATCATACAATGATACTTAGCCGTTGTCGTAATAACGAAGAACGTTTGTTCTATATATTATATGCTCACAAGGAACGTCTGAATGTAAAAGAGTTAGACCGGAGCTTAACCAATCAGACATTTTCAACGCTGCTTAGTGATAAGAAGAATCTATCAAAAGGATTATTAGAGTCTTATCCAAATGCACCTGTAATATTCAAGGACACTGTATTCCTTGACTTCCTTGGCTTACCCAAGAAGCATAGCGAATCAAAACTACGCAACAGATTGATTGAATGAATTCTGTAGTTTCTTTCTGAAAGACAAGGGAACAAACATAGTTGTTTAGACAAATCAACCAACATTCAAAAACAAAGTTCACAAAATTTATAAGATCCATTGCACTCAAATGCAACTTTATGAACCTTACAAACTTTATGAACTTTATAAACTTTTTATTCCCTATTTCCGGTAATCATAAAAACCGATTCCAGTCTTACGTCCCAACAAGTTGGCACGAACCATCTTCCGTAATAACGGGTGAGGGCGATACTTGGAATCACCGAATTCATTATACAGCACTTCCATGATAGCCAGACACACGTCCAAACCGATCAAGTCTCCCAAAGCCAAAGGTCCCATCGGGTGGTTAGCCCCTAATTTCATGGCCTCGTCAATCTCTTCCTTGGTAGCAACACCGTCAGCGTAAATTCCAATACCCTCGTTCACCATCGGGATCAGGATTCTATTTACCACGAAACCAGGAGCCTCGTTCACGCTTACCGGGGTTTTACCCACTTCTGCAGCGATTGCCATCACCTTGTCGTGAACCTCCTGGGAAGTCAACTGCCCTTTAATCACCTCAACCAATTTCATCATCGGCACTGGGTTAAAGAAGTGCATACCGATCACTTTCTCCGGACGACTCGTTGCGGCAGCAATTTCCGTGATAGAAAGAGAAGAAGTATTCGTGGCCAGGATTGCTTCCGGCTTGCAGATTGCATCCAATGTCTTGAATATCTCGTTCTTGGTTGCCATATCCTCGGCAACCACCTCGATCACTAAATCGGCATCTTTACAATCCTCGTATGCCATCGTGTCCTTGATGCGGGCATTGATAGCATCCTTCTCGGCAGCTTCCATCTTGCCTTTTTCCACCAGCTTGGAAAGGCTCTTCTCGATAGCCTTATGAGCTTTACCTAAAGATGCCTCTGAACGACCTTTTAACAACACGTCATGCCCGGCCTGAGCAAAGGTTTGGGCAATACCATTACCCATCGTACCTGTACCTACAACGCAAATTTTCATTTCCTCTTAATTTAAAACCTTCAATTATATAATATCAAATTCTCTATTATCGTACAAACGCCAGCTTTTCAGCTTTTATCTTTTCTTGAATTCCACTCCTCTTTTGCCTAGAAATGCCTGCATTCCTTCTTTCTGATCCTCGGTTGAAAAACACAGCCCGAACAAATCACTTTCAATCGAAATACCCGTGTCAATATCTGTCTCCACTCCCCGGTTAATCGCCTCTTTAGCATAACGTACAGCCAGCGGGGCCTTTGCCGCAATCTTCTTCGCCATATCCATACATTCATCCATCAGCGCTTCCGGTTCCACCACCTTGTTCACCAACCCGATTCGATAGGCCTCCTCGGCGACAATCACGTCTGCCGTATAGATCAGCTCTTTTGCCTTACCCAATCCCACGATACGCGGTAACCGTTGCGTACCGGAGAATCCCGGGGTGATCCCCAAACCTACTTCCGGTTGTCCGAATTTAGCTTTCACCGAAGCGATACGGATGTCACAAGCCATGGCTAACTCACATCCACCCCCTAGCGCGAAACCATTTACACCGGCAATAACCACCTTGTTCAACAATTCGATTTTGCGGAAAACAGCCGCTCCCAGCTCTCCAAACGCTTTCCCCTCCACCGCGTTCAACGTACTCATCTGGGATATATCCGCTCCCGCCACGAACGAGCGTCCTTCACCCGTCAGAATGACAACATCAACACTATCATCCTCTCCGATAGCCGAGAAGGCAGCATCCAATTCTTTCAAAATCGTCGAATTCAAAGCATTCAACGCCTCCGGGTTATTAATTTTAACCGTGCAAATATTATCCTGTTTCTCGACAATTAGTTTCGTATACGCCATAACTTTTCTATTTTGATTCATTTTGATAACACCTCTTGTTTCTGTATCTTTGTAGGCAAAAATAACCTTTAATCAAGAATAAACCAATCTTTTTGATATGAGTTTTTCAGACATTAGTATACAAGAACTTGCAAGTGCATTCATGGTCCTGTTTGCCGTAATTGACATCACGGGAGCCGTGCCTATCATTAATGATATTCAAAATAAAGGACACAAAATTAGTGCCATAAAAGCCGCTCTGGCATCGTATATTCTTCTCGTGGCATTCCTTTTCGTTGGGGATGGTTTGCTCAACTTGTTCAGCGTGGACATTTCCTCGTTTGCCGTGGCCGGTTCTCTCGTGATCTTCGTACTGGCAGTAGAAATGATCTTCGGAATCCCTATTTTCAAAAATGATGGTCCATCAGGAACGGCATCCATCGTACCGCTAGTATTTCCCTTGATCGTGGGAGCCGGAACATTAACGACTTTATTGGCTTTGCGGGCGGAATATCATACCATCAATATTATTATCGCCTTAACCCTAAACATTATTGTTGTCTATTTCGTACTAAAAAATGTATCGCTGGTCGAAAAGGTATTCGGGAAAGGCGGGGTTTATATATTACGTAAATTCTTAGGTATCATTCTCCTCGCCATTTCGGTTAAACTCTTTACCAGCAACCTCACATCACTGATTGATATTTTCAAATAGCAAGTGGCAGGAATATTCCTGCCACTTGTCGATATACTCATACGATAATTTGGGCGTTATTTTTACCGGTCATATCCAAAGTTCTCGCTTAATTATATATACTTTTGTCCCCGGAAAAAATTAATCACTAATTTTATTTAAAGTATGAGAAAATTATTATTCATTCTGGTTGTCGTACTTATCGTTTCTAACAATGTATCAGCACAACAAAAACCTAAAAAAGGTTCATTTGGTACTGAAATTCAATTCAATCCCTTCGATCAGGATGGCAAAACGTTCCAATTAGACGGACTCAAATTCCGTTATTTCATTTCTGACAGGGATGCTATTCGCTTGAAATTCGGAATCAATTCAACTCAAAACAAGTTCACAGACTCGGATTCCCAAGAAGAAAATGAGATAAAAACCAGCTACAAAAATGAATTCAAAAGCACGACCGGGGATTTTAACCTGGACTTGGGTTATGAACGTCACTTCGATCTGGCAAAAAGACTAAATGCTTACGTGGGCGGAAGTATCGGGTACAAGAAACACTTTGCCTCAACTAAAATAGAAGGTTACTCCGAAAGAATAAGTGAATCAAACACCTCTTCCAGCAAATTCAACGGTAAAATTAAAAACGGAGCTATACTTGCACTTGACGGCAACTGGGATGAAGAAGATCTACTGGATGCAGTAAATGATCCCGCAACCTCTGGTGCGACATTTGCCATATTCACGGGATTAGATTTTTACTTGTACAAAGGTTTGTACATTGGAACAGAATTCGGTTTAAGCCTCAAGACTGAAAGCAGCCAAAAAGCAAAATATACCGGAAAATCAACACTAAATAGTCAAGGAGAAACAACCATCACGGAATACGATGAAAAAATGACGGAAAAAATACGTCAAACAAATGTCAAAACATACATCGAACCGGTTCTTCGATTAGGCTGGACCTTCTAATTCCTAGAAAAATTAAGCGAGCCAAAAATCTCATTTGACTCGCTTATTTTATTTAAATTCTCTATCGACAATAGCGATTAATGTAAGCATTCACACTCGTCACTCCCAGCGATTTAGCTTTCCGCCAATCGGCACACGCCTCCTTGCGCTTCCCGGTACTGAAATAAGCAATTCCCCGGTTCGCGTAAATAGCACCGTTATCCTTGTTCAGCTTGAGAGAATAGGTATAATCCGGTATCGCCTTCGCGAATTCACGCTGTTTCAAGTAACAATTCCCCCGGTTCAAGTAATAAGCATATACCAACTCGTACTCTTCCCCATTTTTCTTAGCGTATTGGATTGCCAGAGAATACTCCTTTATGGCTGCCGCGTAATTCTGTTGATTCTGGTAAATATTTCCCAAATAATAACAAAGCTCATCATCTTCCTCAAATATCCCCTTTCCTTTCACTAGAAACTCCTTCAGCAAAGAAATCTGGTTCGTGTGAGTACAAGCTGTATTCAAAGACGAGTAAACCTCCCTCAATTTCGGATTCAATCGATTAGCCGCGATCAATTTTTGAACAGCATCTTTATAATCTCCATTTTCAATATCCGTGTTTGCCTCGTTCAACAACTCGATCGGTTTATTGACCGCACTCACGTCAACCTGACCTGTTGCCATACTGGTTATAGCAACCAAGGTCATCAATAACAAAGTGACTTTTCTCATAATCTGGCGATAAATTAGTGTTTGTGTGTTTCGAATCCCAAAAATAATGAAAAGGAATTAAAAAGCAAATCCACCTCGCTAAAAAAAGTCTACATAGTCCACTAAGTTTATAAAGTTCATAAGGTTTATAAAGTTCATAAAGTGACGGGCGTCCTTCGGACCGTGTTTTAACGGCAGCTTGTGCTGCCGTAAACAATACGCCCGCAGAGGGCCATGTACCTTATGAACTTTATAAACTTTATGAACCTTATAAACTTTGTTCTTCTCTCCTATCAGAACGACACCATCAAACGCATCTGCAACTGATGGAAATTCTTATCCAACGGGAAATAAACATTCTTTAAATTACTATACTGGTACTCGCCCATCACCTTCACGTACTGGTTGAACGTGTAGTTCACGCCAATCGTGGCCGCATGTAACCGTCCCCCGCCAATACTCGTTGACACGGCCGGGTAATCTGCCACCACTCCCCCGGGATAAAATACCTGCTTACCAATTAAAAAGAAATCACCTTTATTAATGTCATTCAAATCCGTGTAACTGTAACGGGCCACAATCTCCAGATCTCCTCTCTCGTTACTTCCCCGCAACAATCCGTACTCGTCGTCATAACCGTATCCTTCACCGCAAAGCAAGTATCCCATTTCCACGTACGCCCCTTGGAACTTGGAACTCTGTATCGGGTTTCCGGCCTGCCAGGATGCCAAGGTTGTCCAGCTCCAAACGCCTCCCAACTGATTCTCGAACAAAGCCTCGTCATTTCTTTTCTTGTACAATCTCTTGTAAATATACTCGCCCCGCAAAAACATATTACTGGTAACCACCAGCACTTCCGGTCCTACCGTGATTGTGTTCTTCGCCCAAGGCACTTGCGCGTTTAGGAATTCCGTCGTACCGTCCACGTAAGTCTGCATATTCGACTCCAACTCCACATTCGTCTTGAACACGTTATTCACCACCTCACCTGTGTTAATCCGTCCGTAGCGGAAAGAGGCTCCCACGTGTAAGGTTATAAACTCATTATTAAGCGGCTTGTACAACCAGCGTCCACTCAAGCTTACTCCTTGGAAACCGGAAATCTGGTCATTGTACTTGTTCTCAGCGAAAAGTCCTTGATCCGCGAAGAAAGTGGCATCATAATACTTGTAGGTAATCCCCAAACCACGCCCGGCCGATAAAGCCATGGCCGGAGCCGCACGGGAAATAAAATGGTAATTATACAAACTCGCATTCAGACTCATACTCGACGGTTCGTTAAAATAGCCCGCCTTCACGCTATGAATCCCGTACGCCGATTCGTGGAAATTATATCGCACGAAAATATTCTTTTGCTTGAAAGTTCCTTTCGAAAAATCAAAATCAGCGTAAAAATACAACGGCCCGTACGTCAACGATGTCCGTATACGGGCATCCGTGAGCGCTGCCCCCGACTTCATCGGCGTGTACTCCGAATGATAATAAGCCACATCGGCAAACAAACGAGCACCTGCCGTAAAACGAATTCCTTTATCCTTATTGATATATTGCAAAAGAGGATTAGAAACATCCTCGGCTTGAGCTTTCACCATATTAGACGACAACACGAGAGCGACTAATACAACAGGGAATAATATATATTTTTTCATACTGGTCTGCATTTAAACAATTATTTAGTAACCTAATCTCTCCAACACCACCTTCGCGTCAACCAACGTCTCGGAAGCCGGGCTCTTTCGCCAGCCTTGAGTAATCATGTAGTTGATACTCATATCAGAATGGTTCGTAAACAATGCATCCAGATAAGGTGCTTTATATTTCCCGTCAATCTCGACACCGAAATTATATTGCCCGAAATACTTGGCCATCTGGTCATACGTGTCAAACGTGTAGGGATGATTCTTCATTCCAGCCTTGTGAATCAAGTAATCCTGCCACGGTTGGTTCAGCTCCGGGTAATTATTCGGGGCTCCGGCAATACACGGTCCTATGAAATGAGCCTTGTACTTCACTCCCAGATTAATAAACGAGGCATAACCCAGCGGATCGTCATACGTGATATCCGTCGCTCCCGTACCTTTCCACAATAGGAAACACATTGGGACCTTGCCTTCAAAATGCTCGGCTACCCTCACCAGGCTCTCCAACGAGAAGGTCTGCAGAATCACCTTACCATTCGTGTTCCCCGTGTTCACCTTGCCATTCACGTAGAATGGGTTGCTTTCCGGTTCCGGCTGCGTGATAATATTCATTCCCAAACGATCCAGTTCCTTGTAGACAATCTCCTCGAACCCGGTAGGATTCAGCCACGGCTCCTTAAACTCGATATAAATTCCCGGACGGTTTCCCGTGTCCTCCGGATCATTCACGTAACCAAACGTATACTTGATCACGTCAGCCGTACCGCTTAAACTCTTGATCTTCTCTCCGGTCTTCTGTCCCATCGTGAACACTCGTTTTCCCTGCGCATCCCGTTCCAGCATTTTCCCCTTGGAATAAGCCACGAGATCCTCCAATGTAGAAATGTATTGATGTTGTGAGGCAAAGCTCGGGCGGGCCTGTTCGATACTCGTTTCATTAAACCATGTTCCGGCATCCAGCATCATCAACTCCTCGTAGGTATAATAAGCCGGAAGATTCGGAACAAAATTCTTGGCATCCTCTTTCACCAACGCATCAGCCTCCTCGGCCGAGTAGCCGATCTTCTGGTAATACGCTTTCCTAATCTCGTAAGGGATAGTCTCCCCGAACACGTTCTCGATATTCGTGGTTCGTTTCAAGTTGTCATCATGCAATGCCAACACCACCCCATCTTTCGAAACCTGCATATCACATTCCAGATAGTCAGCCCCGATTTCTCTCGCCCAGCGATACGCTGCCTCCGTCTCTTCAGGGGTCCAGAATGTCGATCCCCGGTGAGCGACAACAGCATACTCCGGCACGTAATCCCGCACTTTAATCATATCGGGAGTCAAATGATCCAATTCAACCTTGTCGACATCGACATTTATGTTGTTGAATTTTTGATCTTCACACGACATGACCAAGGCTATCAACCCGCATGCCATCACTGCATGAAAAAACTTTTTAATCATAATTTTGAATTTTAGAGCGTTTAATGTTTGTTAGTACTCTCTTTTACCAGATATTGTTCTTCTCTTACTGTAAATGCCGTAAAAATGAATGCCAGAGCGCAGGCTCCCAACAGGATAATGAAACTCCAGTCCCATCCAAGGTGATCCACCACGTACCCCAACATGATATTTGCTAACAAAGCCGTTCCAAAGAAATAACCGAAAAAACCGGTCAGTCCGGCAGCCGTTCCCGCCGCTTTTTTGGGCGCCAAATCCAAGGCGTGTACCCCGATCAACATCACCGGCCCGTAAATCAAGAACCCGATAGCGATCAGGCATATACTATCCATCACCAGATTATGTTCCGTCTGCCAGTAAATAAACACGAACAAGGCCACCAGTACCATGTAAATCATCGTCGTGATCGCCCGTCGTCCCTTGAACACGTAGTCACTCACGATACCGCAGATAATCGTACCGGGAATGGCCGCGATCTCGTAAGCTGAATAAATCCAGCCCACCGCCCCGCTATCGTAACCTTTCACATCCTTCAGGTAAGTCGGCGCCCAGTCAAGCACCCCGTATCTTACCAAGTAGATAAAAGCATTAGCGATAGCGATATACCATAATATCTTGTTATTCAAAACATATTTGAAAAAGATCTCTTTTGCCGTCAGCTCTTCCTCCGACTTCGCGCTGTAATTTTTCGGATAATCATTACGATATTCCTCGATCGGCGGCAGACCACACGATTGCGGCGTGTCCCGGATCAGAATAAACGCAATCACGGCAACCACCAAGGCCACAACAGCCGGAAAAATAAACGTGGCAGATTGCCAGGAACCGAACCACACCAACCCCACAGAGAACATGATCCCGACCAAACTACCTCCCACGTTATGGGCCACGTTCCAGATCGACATTTTGGTCCCCCGCTCCTTCAAGGAAAACCAGTGCGTCATCACCCGACCGCTAGGTGGCCAGCCCATCCCCTGGAACCAACCGATCAAAAACTGGGTAATAAACATGACCACGATTGAAGAGACTCCTGCACTTGTTCCCAAAAACAACGTCACGAGTGCCGATAACACCAGTCCCAACGGCAAAAACTTACGGGCACTACTCCGGTCGGAAACCCCTCCCATCAAAAACTTCGATATCCCGTAAGCGATAGCATTAGCCGAAAGAGCCACCCCTAAATCTCCCTTGTCAAATCCCAACTCCTGCAAATAGGGCATTGCCAGAGTAAAATTCTTACGTACTAAATAATACCCCGCATACCCTATAAATATACCTAAAAAGACCTGTAAACGTAACTTCTTGTACGTGGGGTCAATTTTCTCTTTAGGCAACAAGGGTTTGTGAGGCTCAGGCTTCAGAAAACTCCACATGATATTAATTTTTAATAAATATTATATTGATTCCAATCTGATTATCGTAAACGTTTCCATTACTACTCGCGGCTCTTTCCGGATGAAATACACCGGGCTAAGATCAAAACATGATCTTAGCCGCGATGTAATTTTCTGCCAGTTCAGTGAACTCCTTCACTTCTTCATCAATCCATGCCTGATCCTTCCCAAGTTCTTTCGCCATCACTTCTGCCACCAGCGGGGCTGCCTTAATCGCCTCTCTCGCATCAACAAACAACAATCGAACCCTCCGTGCAAGAACATCCTCTACCTCTCTGGCCATCTCCTCCCGAACTGCCCAAACAACTTCGGCAACGGTATAATCATATTTATCTGACAGTTTCTTTCCGTATTCCGGATTTTCAGCGATCAACTTCATAATCGCATCCTGATCACTACCATAAACGTACATGTGATCTTTCAGGTTCGGGTTCTTCCGGTACCCGTGTATATGGAATTTTTTCGTCACGCAGGGTCTGGCATCCACCAGTTTCATGGCAATCGCTTTATCCACCGTATCTTCGGCCATCAAACGATAAGAAGTCCATTTACCTCCCGTGATCGTGATTAAATTATTATCGGAAACTATAATCTTGTGTCCGCGGGAAAGTTCTTTCGTACTCTTTCCCTCGTGTTTCGGGGCAGCCAACGGCCGTTGCCCCGCAAACACGGATTCAATATCAGCATACGTCGGGGCCGGGTCCATGTATAAAG
>NZ_JBCOSQ010000093.1:12653-15660 GCF_040920905.1 Butyricimonas sp. RTP31003st1_G1_RTP31003_210430
CGTAATCACTCTGCAAAAACTTAATATCTAACACCAGATGTACTCCTTGGCTCGGTGTCACCATCTTACTATGTCCAGGAGAATCCATCGCCATCAGGTCATCCACGAGAATTCCACAGGCATTGATCACACTCTTCGCCTTCAACTGCATCTCTTTTCCGGACTCCATATCCACGAACTTCACCCCGGCAACCTTCCCGTTCTGGTCATGCACAATCCCGGAAACCTTCGCTTTGTTAAGTATCACACCCCCATTATCCGCACTGGTCTGGGCCAAATTAATTGCCATCCGCGAATCATCAAACTGCCCGTCATGATAAACAATACCTCCCTTCAATCCTTTTTTCACCGATGTCGGTAAATACTCCATCACCTTCTTGGGGGAAATAAAACGGCTTCTCCCGTACCCGAAACCAAAAGACAACAGATCATAAAGCGTAAGCCCGCAGAAATACAGGAAATTATCCCAGTATGTATAATTCGATATTACAAAAGCCTGATCCTTCACGAGATGCGGGGCATTAGCCTTCATTCGCCCTCTCTCCCTTAATGCTTCTAATACTAAAGCGACATCGCCTTTTTGAAGATAACGTACACCACCGTGTACCAGTTTCGTACTCCGACTGGAAGTACTTTTGGCAAAATCTGCCATTTCTAAGAGGACAACGCTATATCCTCTTGTTGCGGCGTCAACCGCCACTCCTAAACCCGTAGCTCCCCCTCCAACCACAACCATATCCCATACTTTCTCAGGTTCCTGAAGTTTATTCAACATATCTTTTCGGTTCATAACACAATTATTTATGTATTCAACAATCTATAAAATTCCAATAACGTTCCGCAAGCATACCATATACTTACGAACCGAAACTTCGTTTTCCTAAATTTCGTTCTTTGTTATTGGTCTCCATGGCTCATTTCTCGTTACGAGTAGTGCCATCTCTTTCTTTGGTATTGATCTTAATTTACGGAAACTCAGAGCAAAAGTTTCTATTTTTTAAGAAATATATTTCCCCAGTTTAAAATTAATTACAACACTTGATAAGTAATATTCAATAAAACAGATGTATATTTGCAGTGGTGGAAATATGATTATCGAAACAAAATGAAAACATTATCTCTAAGTGAAAGGCACAACTACATATTAGAAACATTACGCCAACAAGGTTCCGTTTCAGTTGTTGATCTCGCCAAC
Organism: Butyricimonas sp. RTP31003st1_G1_RTP31003_210430; assembly: GCF_040920905.1. Classification (NCBI taxonomy): domain Bacteria; kingdom Pseudomonadati; phylum Bacteroidota; class Bacteroidia; order Bacteroidales; family Odoribacteraceae; genus Butyricimonas; species Butyricimonas sp. RTP31003st1_G1_RTP31003_210430. The sequence goes on from NZ_JBCOSQ010000093.1 coordinate 13,849, forward strand.
CAATTAAAAGTATCTTCTGTAACGATTCGCAAGGATCTTACCTTACTTGAGGAAAAGGAAATGCTCTATCGCACACACGGTAGTGCCATTTTAATCAATCCTTATATCAATGATCGCCATGTAAACGAGAAAGAAAAGTCCTATCCCGAAGAAAAACGACTGATAGGTAGATATGCTGCAAGTCTAATTACAGCAGACGACTCTATTCTCATTGCATCCGGAACAACAATGCATGCGTTGGCCCGGGAGATCGTGCCTCAAGGCCACCTCACGGTAATCGCTGCAGCTATCAACGTTACAAACATTCTAGCTCGTAACAAGAACATAGATATAATACAACTCGGAGGTTTCGTACGGAATAGTTCTGTCTCTGTCGTTGGAAATTATGCAGAAAAAATGCTGGAAAACTTTTCTTGTAGCAAACTCTTCATGGGAGTTGACGGAATAGACCTAGACTACGGTTTAACGACCACGAACATGATGGAAGCTAATTTAAATCAAGTAATGATACAAGCAGCACAAAAAGTAGTCGTTCTGGCTGACTCTTCTAAATTCGGACGCAGAGGTTTCGGAAAAATATGCGATCTGGATGCCGTTGATCACATTATCACGGATAAATATGTACCTAGTAAAACTCTCGAAGGATTGCGTGAACGCGGTATCGAGGTAACTATTGCCGAATAAAATATTCAATTAGAAAGAGGATGTATGTGAACACATCCTCTTTGGTTGTTAAATAAAATTCATCGCTAGATGAAGTGTTTTTCAAAAGGTTGCAGTTGAAAGTTCGTGTGCAATACGATTGATACAATCCTTTATTTTATTGTATTGTTTTTCTCCGGCCATTGCTGCACCAGAAGCATATTGTCTTAATAAAGAACTATTAATACCTGCCATTTCTCCAATCTTAGAAATATTCAAGAAAGAAAAGTAATTAAAAAATGTCTGCATATCATATTTATAGACAAACTCTAATTCCGAAATATCTTTTCCTTCTTGGCTAAACATTTCCTTTATTTCATCATAAGCTAATAACATATCTTTTTTAGCCTCTTCCGCAGTAGCACCATGCCCCATTAGACCAAATCCATCTAACTCATCCTCCACATAACAGGAGTAATACCCGTCTGTAGCCTTTTCCATGATAACAGTAACTTTCATAATTCATTCTACTTGTTTAGTTTAAACAGGTAGCGGGTAAAACCGCTACCTTTCGTCAAACAAAATCAACTTTAAAGGTGTGGGGACTAAATCCCCATCACCTTACGAATCTTACTCTCAGTACCTTTAGGCACCTCGTGACTGCCATGTCTTGGTATTGGCCAAATATTGCCAGTTATTGGACTAAACCACATATCATGATTTCCTCCATTCCGAACAACATAACAGCCAGCTGCAATAAGTTCTGCGTACAATTGCCTGTACTTCATAAAGCCGAGAACTTTTATTTAACAATACAAATATAGCAATTTTGTTATAATCATACAAATAAAATTATAACAAAATTGCTATATGAAAGAGATGTGAGTTTACGAAAATAAAAAAACAGTGCCTCCAATTTCTTGGAGGCACTGTTAGCCTTGATTTTGCTTTGTAGCGAGATCCGGGATTGAACCGGAGACCTCATGATTATGAATCATGCGCTCTAACCAGCTGAGCTACCTCGCCATAAAAATCGCTGAAACAAATTCCAGCGATTTTGAAAATTCGGCATCGACCTACTCTCCCACCCAAGGGCAGTACCATCGGCGCTAACGGGCTTAACTTCTCTGTTCGGGATGGGAAGAGGTGGATCACCGTCGCTATAGACAC
>NZ_JBCOSQ010000094.1:0-15276 GCF_040920905.1 Butyricimonas sp. RTP31003st1_G1_RTP31003_210430
AACAGAATAGGTGTAACGGATGAGGTATTTATCGAGCATTTAGCAGAGTGGAATACCGATTTGGATAAGTATATCACTAAGAACAATATTAAAGATGTAATTCCTGACGCATCTTTTTACGATTTGACCACTAAAATAAGCAATGTCCTGACCGATCATATCAATAAAATAGCGTTCGAAGCGTTGTCTGAAATAAGTGTTGATACATTATACGCCCAAAGAACAGCACATACATCATATTATTGGTTTGTCGCAATAAAACATTTACTGGCTAAAATCAAATCCTTGCCAGATAACTTGACTGAATTTGGCAAAAAGATTCTGATGGATATTGCTTCTGGAACTCAAAGTTTGAATCCTTTCCCTAATTGTTTCAAGAATATAGTTGAAAGATTGGATAAACGAAAAATTAAATCGACAGTTACCGATATAAGAAATGATTTCTGCATCGGTAAAAAGACTATCAATGCAATAAAGTTTCAATTTTTCGAAACATGGCTTAGATCGCATGGTAATTTGAAAAGTCAAGCTGGAGACGTTATTGATAAAATAGTGAAACCTGTAATTTCCGATGGGGCATGCCGTTCATTGATTCTGCAAAACAAAGATTTTTATATGGATTTAATAAATACAGCAGGGGATGATGCTTATGAATTGAAAAAGAGTCTCCGAAACCTCATACAAAAAGATTCAGATCCGCAATTGGTTAAATTTGTCAATTCGATAGATTCAGTACCTGAGGTTGAAACCGCGTAAGTATTTGTCTAACAAGTCCGAATTTTACGATTTTACCCGTCAGAACTGAAGTGCCCCCCAAAAAAATTGTATCCAACTTTTGGGGGTCACTTCAAACTTCGATAGGGATAATTTTCAATTTTGGGGACTTGTTAGACAGTCTCATTATCTGGTAGCAGTTTACACAGCACCGGATCGTTTTTGATACGCTCCAGTTCCTCCTGCACAATCTGCTTCACCTCTTCCTTGATGCGCCGGTAGTTCGCCTGCACCGTTTCCTTCATGCGGTCGTTGCCGTCCTCGTCCGTGAAGTTTGTAATGACGGGAATTTTCTTGTAGGCACTTTCTTCCCGTTTCACCTTTTCGGCATCCACCACAATCTCGCAATGAAAAATCTTCTGCTCGATACGCTCGTTGAAGTTGTCGGATACAGAACCGACAAACATTCCCTGCGTAAGCCCGGAAATCTTACTCGGTGGAATGAGCGCGTCCATCTGCGTGTTGATGGAGGTGGAAACATCCTGCCGGTTGATGGAGATGGACTGCCGTTTCTGCAACACCTTACCGAACCGCTCGGAGAGCGTCTTGGCTGTTTCCCCCACCACCTGACCGGAGAAAATATTGCCGACAGTGTTCATCACCACTTTCGCCTCTTTGTCCCCGTAGTCACGCACTAACTGGCTGAAATCCTGAAAGCCCAGACACACGGCAACCTTGTTGCTTCGGGCGGTAGCTATAAGATTGTCCAACCCTTTGAAGTATATTGTGGGCAACTCGTCGATGATGACCGATGACTTCAGCATCCCCTTCTTGTTGATGAGCTTCACGATACGGGAATTATACAGACCGAGTGCCGCACCGTAGATATTCTGACGGTCGGGATTGTTACCCACGCAGAGGATTTTCGGCTCTTCGGGATTGTTGATGTCCAGCGTAAACTCGCTGTCTGACATCACCCAGTAGAGCTGCGGTGAAATCATCCTCGAAAGCGGGATTTTTGCCGACGCTATCTGACCCATGAGCTGCTCCGCAGCCCCTCCAAGCCACGCATCCATGAACGGCGAAAGGTAGTTCTCCAGCTCCGGATAAGAGGTCAGTATCGGAAATATATCCTCGTAACGGCGGTTCAGAAACTCGATAGCATGGGGAAACGTGCAAAACTTCCCGTTCTGATAGATTTTGAGATACCAGATAATACTGGCAAACAGAATGATAGGTGACTCCACGAAGAAGTCGCCCTGCTTTTGCACCCACGTTTTATTGAGGTTGAGCATTATTGTGTAGGCACTCTCATAGGCATCCGTAATATCTTCCATAAAATCCGGGTGAATGGGATTGCACCGATGAGAGCGTCGCGGGTCGTCGAAGTTGATCACATAGAACTTCGGCTTTACCTTGTAGCCGTCCGGGTGGTTCAGCAAATGGTTGTAGGCAATAGTAGATAGGTCGGGATACTTGAAATCGTAGATGTATTGACTAAAGCCCTTTTCAATCTGTTGCTTGATAAAATTGTTTACCACGGCATAGGACTTGCCGCTGCCCGGCGTACCCAACACGATGGACGCACGGAAGGGATTAACTACATTGATCCAACCGTTGTTCCAGCGTTTCCTGTAATAGAAACGTGTCGGCAGATTGACCGAATACTCGCTTTCGATAAGCCTCGTTTCCTGCATGAAACTCTCGTTCTCGTTGTTGAAAACATCCTCCATCAAATTGTGTTTCAACAGGCGGCTCATCCACAGACCACCCATCAACAGGCAGACATAGCCCGTTCCAATGGTAAGGACATACAGTCCCGTCACCGCTTCAAGCGGCAGCGGCAGGGGCAGCAACCACCAGTTCAGGAAAAACAGCACGAACCCGACGGCAAATGCTGTCCAGATTCTCCCCCAAGTGATTTTCTCACCCTTGACACCCTTCGTACCCAGACAGGACAAGGCAAGCAAAAGGACGGAAAACAGCTTCGTGTAGAGAATGGAATGGAACAGCCCCGCCGTGCGGTCGAAGTTCAGAAGGATTTTGTCCACCACGCCGATGTTCACGCCCCACAGCCGGATGGCTTCGTAGCAGAACCAGTACACGTTCATGACCACTAAAATGATACTCACGGCACGCAGAAAATCCATGATTTTCGCCAATGCCCTCAAATCGTCTTCTTGTTGTGACATACATTGATTTTTTAATTGTTGATACTCTGATTACATACCCAAGCCCTTGCGTTTTTTCTTCTTTTTGCGCTTCATCGCCCGGATGAAAGCCTCTTCCTCGGCATCTACCGCCGGACCTTCGGGAGTGAGCAAGCCCATACCGCCCGATATATCTTCACTGTCGTAGGCGGTCTGCCCGTGTGCCTTGTCCGCAGCATCCACAGGGATGGATAGCGGTATCGGCGGTTGTCCGGCGTATGGCAGGGTGAAGTGTTCCTGCAAGGCATTCGCCGAAAGCTCCTTACCCATGCGCGAACCGTTCAGCACGCATCCCGTGCGGTGGTCGATGAAGGTAGCCCCATAGATGCGCCCTTCCTCTGTGTAGCGCAGTACGGTGTCGATGCCCTTCTCTTTGAGTTGGGATACAAATTTGTCCTTGTCATAAGTGCCTTGCAGCACGGAAAGGACGGTGCGTTTCGTCATGTCTGCCAGTTTCCTATCCTTGATTTCCGATTTGGAACGGACAAACTTCTTCTGTACGGCTTCATAGCCTGCGGACTTCCCGAAAAGCGAGGATTTGAACGGGTTGCCCACCTTGTTACCCTTGTCGTCCGTGACGGAATAGACCAGCCCGTGATACTCCCGTCCGCGCACGTTGCCCCTCGCTTCCTCCACCGTCATATTATATAAGGAAAGGAGCGCACGGTATTCGCCCATCGTCTGGAAACGGTACTGCCCATTCAGAGCCTTCACGGTGTTGCCTACCTGCTTCTTCACATCACCTGCCGATGCGGCCACCTTGCGCAACGGATTATCCAATCTCTGATTTTTACGTTCTGCCGGATGCAATCCGTACTTCTGTTCCAGTTCCCTGCGGATACGGTCGCTGCGGCGGTAGAGAAAATCCCGGTTGAGCCTTTTCCCGTTCTCGTCCACGTTGACCGTCACGATGTGCAGGTGGTGGCGGTCGATGTCCTCGTGCTTGAATACAAGATAAGGCTGGTTTCCGAAACCGAGTTTTTCCAGATACTCGCGGGCGATATTCTGCAACTCAATATCGGTCAGCACATCCTCCGGGTGCGGGTTGAGAGAGATATGCACCACCGGCTTCTCGATCTTCATCTGCGGTGGCAGGAAGGTGAGAAAACCCTCCATCGCCTTGCCTATGTCCACCGTTCCCGAACCGTCATTGTAGATGCGGTTGGTGGTGAGAAGCCGCCCCTGCGCCTCGTTAATCTTCTCCCCGTTGTAGGCAATCGCGCCGTACAACGAACTTCCTACACTGATTTTTGCGACCATTTTGCCTCCATTTCCCTTGAAAGTTCCACAATCCGGCGGCTCAGTTTCACGAGTTCGACGGTGTGTTGCTCTAATTTGTAGAGCAACGCCATCGCCTTTTTCTCTGAAAAATGCAGCCTCAGTTCCTTCACGACTTGGTTGTAATTCGTACCCACGGCACGGAATTGTGCATGAAAATCCGACAGTTTGGTGTAATAGTCCACCAACGTCTTGTCCACCTTCAGCACCTTGAACGGTTGCCCGAAGAAGTGCGCTTTGAGGAAAACAGACCGTGCATAGACACCCGATTTTCCGAACATGGCGAGGAAACGGTTGTGTTCCTCCTCGTTGAAACGGACGGTGTACCGGTACACCGCCGGATCAAGTTTGGGATTTCTCCCTGATTTGCTTTTCCTTTTCTCTTTCATATTACTTTGGATTTAGCGGATTGACGGCATAAGCCGCCGCTTCGGATTACAGCACCGCAGTTCTGAAAGGCTTCCCGACTTCGGAGGGAAAGCCCGCCCCCTGCAAGGGCAAGTGCTTTTCGTGGCTGCTCAAAATATTTTGAGCGGCTGAAAAGACATCTTGCTATGTTCAGGTGAACATAAAAATCCGTCAGGGGACGGATTGGGAAAATACCTTTCAGGACTCCGGGCCGCGCGTCATCGGCGAACCCTGCTGTCCGGGTGCAAAGTTACGCCCTTAAAGCGGTATCGGACAGATGCTTGACCCGGTCAATGACTGCCAACCGGCGCAACGTGCCGCCACTTGCCGGAGAAGTGATACAGGTTCCAAAATATACTTGTTTATTTGCAGCATGATTCAAGAAACGAACGATTTGAAGATATGATAAACGGAACATTCAAATACCCGGAAATCCGCTTCTTCGGATACTTGCCGAAACGGATACCCGAACCGTCGGAAACCCGGTTCTCCGACAATTCGGTGACGTATGGATTCAATGACTTCATGACGCAATGTCGTCAATCACCATTTGTCCGACGCACCGCTTCACCACAGAACCGGATACGCGACGACCCGCCTGCGTGTGTAGTCACGGAAGCGGATGGTGCGACAGCCAAATCCGTATGGAAACAGAAAAACAAATCATCAACAATTAAAATAAATGGAACTATGAGTAAGGAAATCTTCGTTGCATTCGCAACACAGAAAGGTGGCATCGGCAAATCCACTGTCACGGCACTTGCCGCCAGCTACCTGCACAACGTGAAAGGCTACAATGTCGCCGTCGTGGACTGCGACGACCCGCAGCACAGCATCCACGGGCTGCGCGAACACGAAATGGGGCTTATCGACAGCAGCACCTACTTCAAGGCTCTCGCTTGCGACCATTTCCGCCGGATCAAAAAGAACGCCTACACCATCGTCAAAAGCAATGCGGTGAACGCCCTCGACGATGCCGAGAGGATGATTGCCACTGAGGACGTGAAACCCGACGTGGTGTTCTTCGACATGCCCGGCACACTCCGAAGCAACGGCGTGATAAAGACGCTCTCGCAGATGGACTACATTTTCACTCCGCTGAGTGCCGACCGCTTTGTCGTGGAGAGTACCCTGAAATTCGTCACGATGTTCCGCGACAGGCTGATGACTACCGGACAGGCGAAAACAAAGGGGCTGCATCTGTTCTGGACGATGGTGGACGGCAGGGAGAGGAACGACTTGTACGGCATCTACGAGGAAGTGATAGCCGAAATGGGCTTTCCGGTACTTTCCACCCGCTTGCCCGACAGCAAGAAGTTCCGCCGTGACCTTTCGGAAGAGCGCAAGAGCGTTTTCCGCTCCACCATCTTCCCGATGGACACGGCACTGCTGAAAGGGAGTGGCATCCGGGAGTTTTCCGAAGAGATAAGCGACATCATCAGACCGCAGTGAGCATGGGCAGCAGGAAAGTGAACACGGAAGGCATCGACGAGGAACTGCTGTTAGCCTCCATCGGGCGGCGCACACAGGACGGGACACTGCGCCCCGCACAGGAAGTACCCGCAGCTGCACCGACCGAAGAGGACACCGCCGCACCGGAACCATCTCCTGTGCAACCCGTAACACGGGAAAAAGCGCAGAGGGAAAGTGGACGCCGGAAAAGGCAGGACGAGGACTACAACGAGCTATTCCTGCGCCGCAACGAGATAAAGACCCGCCAATGTGTCTATATCAGCCGTGACGTCCACGGCAAGATCCTCAGAATCGTGAACGACATCGCCGGAGGGGAAATCTCAGTAGGCGGATATGTGGATACCGTGCTGCGCCAGCATCTGGAACAGCACAAGGAGAGAATCAACGAACTGTACAAGAAACAACGTGAAGATCTGATTTGAAAATGGAAAAAGAAATGACACCGAATGAAAAAAGACCACAGCAAGACTGCGGAGGTATGTTTACCCAAGTGCAGGCGAGTGTGGAAATACTGTCGCCTGTCCCGGTAAGCGGCAAATGCAGTGAGAAGGACTATGAACGCCTGTTCATCCGCGACCCGGAAGTAAAGGCACGTGAGGGGAAGATGGCGTATGTGCGCCCGGAGTACCACGAGCGTATCATGCGTATCACCCGTGTAATCGGGCATGACCGGCTTACGCTGTCCGCTTACATCGACCATGTGCTGACGCACCACTTCAACCAGTGCGAAGATGCGATAAAGAGCCTTTATGCCCGAAATTACAATTCAGTATTCTAACCAAAAACGGAAGGATATGAATTACACAATCAGCATGACAGACATTCTGCTGGCGGTATCGGTCGGCTGCAACCTCTGGTTCCTGTTCCTGCTCCTTTACGAGCGCATCATGGACACGCGGATTGTCCGCTTCTTCAAGGGCATTGTCGGATTATGGCGGTCACTGGACGGGAATGAGGCTAAACGCATAGCGGCACACGAGGAAGTCCCTGCGGAAAAGGCGGACATCATCGGCAAGAGCCGTTTCAGGATGGCATCCACCCGGACAACCGCTGCCATACCGACGCAAGAAGCCGCCACTATTGAAAAAGGCATTGAGCTGTCGGAGGAAGAGGCTACTTTTGACGACGGAAAAACGGGAAACGCATCCCGCCCGGCACAAGTCCCGGAGGAAAAACTCGATGAGACCTTCACGAGCATACCGCCGGAGGAACTGGGATACGGGGACGACGAACCGGAAGAGGACGCCTCGGACACGCCACGGGCTTCGGGCAGCAGCTTTGACGAGATTGACGACGCCTGCAAGACCGCCAAAAACCCGGACGCGACACAGGCGGAACGTGAAAAGGCGGCTAAGGTGTTCACCGACATGGAGGGCACGGAGTTGTACGAGAAAATGATGGAAGGCTCTTCGGAGATAGGCATCCGCATCAAGGGGCTTATCGAGATTCGGCTGAAGAAATCTGAAAAGGAGTTCGTCGTGCCGGACAACATCGAGGAGTTCGACATTCGCAACTATGTATGACAACAATAAAAGAAATGAACATGAAAGAATGACATCAACCCACGCGGCGAGGAAACGCAAGGCGCATCCCCATCCGCAACGGACACGCCCACGTCCGTGGAAACAAACGGGCATCCACTAAAACCAAAGTAAAGAAACAAAGTATCAACCGCCCGACAAAGGACCATCCACCCTTTTGACGGCAAAAAACAAGAACAGTTTATGAACAAGAACATCTTGAAAAACAGAAAAGCAATCCTCTCCGCGGCACTTGTCATCGCCGCAACCGCCTCCGCTTTCGCGCAGGGAAACGGCATCGCGGGCATCAACGAAGCCACCTCTATGGTGAGTTCTTATTTCGACCCCGGAACTAAACTGATATACGCCATCGGTGCAGTCGTCGGGCTTATCGGGGGCGTAAAAGTGTACGGCAAGTTTTCATCGGGCGACCCCGACACCAGCAAGACAGCCGCCTCGTGGTTCGGCGCGTGCATCTTCCTGATTGTTGCCGCCACCATCCTGCGCTCATTCTTCCTTTAATAAATAATGTATGGCTGAATACCCAATCAACAAGGGTATCGGCCGTCCGGTAGAGTTCAAGGGCTTGAAGGCACAGTACCTCTTCATCTTCTGCGGAGGTCTGCTGGCTCTCTTCGTCCTGTTCGTCATCCTCTACATGGTCGGTATCGACCAGTGGATATGTATCGGCTTCGGCGCGGCATCGTCCTCCCTCCTTGTATGGCAGACCTTCGCGCTGAACGCCCGGTACGGTGAACACGGGCTGATGAAATTAGGAGCGGCACGGAGCCATCCCCGATACCTTATCAACCGGCGGCGGATAACCCGTCTGTTCAAACGACAACGAAAGGAAGAAAGACAATGAGGAATACATCGAAAATGACAACACTGGAAAACAGGTTCCCACTTTTAGCGGTGGAGCATGGCTGCATCATCTCAAAGGACGCCGACATCACGGTGGCTTTCGAGGTGGAACTACCGGAACTTTACACCGTGACGGGTGCGGAGTACGAGGCGATACACAGTTGCTGGTGCAAGGCTATCAAGGTGCTGCCGGACTACTCCGTCGTCCACAAACAGGACTGGTTCATCAAGGAACGCTACAAACCGGAGCTTCAGAAGGACGACATGAGCTTTTTAAGCCGCTCTTTCGAGCGTCACTTCAACGAGCGTCCGTACCTGAAACACACCTGCTACCTCTACCTGACCAAGACAACAAAGGAGCGTAACCGGATGCAGAGCAATTTCAGCACGCTGTGCCGGGGACATATCATCCCGAAGGAGCTGGACAGGGAAACCACGACCAAGTTCTTGGAAGCCTGCGAACAGTTCGAGCGCATCATGAACGACAGCGGGCTTGTCAGGCTGCGCCGCCTCTCCACCGATGAGATTGTGGGTACTGAGGGAAAGACGGGACTTATTGAACGCTACTTCTCGCTCATGCCGGAAGGTGACACCACCTTGCAGGACATCGAGCTTTCGGCAAGGGAGATGCGCATCGGCGACAACCGCCTGTGTCTGCACACCCTCTCCGACGCGGAAGACCTGCCGGGCAAGGTGGCTACCGACACCCGTTACGAGAAGCTCTCCACCGACCGGAGTGACTGCCGACTGTCATTCGCCTCCCCGGTGGGGCTTCTGCTCTCCTGCAACCATATCTACAACCAGTATGTGCTGATAGACAACAGTGAGGAAACCTTGCAGAAGTTCGAGAAGTCCGCCCGTAACATGCAGTCGCTATCTCGCTATTCAAGGAGCAACAGCATCAACCGCGAGTGGATAGACCAATACCTGAACGAAGCCCATTCCTACGGACTGACCTCGGTACGGGCACACTTCAACGTCATGGCGTGGAGCGACGATGCGGAGGAACTGAAGCATATCAAGAACGACGTGGGCAGCCAGTTGGCAAGCATGGAATGCGTGCCGCGCCACAACACCATCGACTGCCCGACACTCTACTGGGCGGCGATACCCGGCAATGCGGCGGACTTCCCGGCGGAAGAGAGTTTCCACACCTTCATCGAACAGGCGGTGTGCCTGTTCACAGAGGAAACCAACTACCGCAGCTCGCTCTCGCCCTTCGGCATCAAGATGGTGGACAGGCTCACGGGAAAACCGCTGCACCTTGACATCTCCGACCTGCCCATGAAGCGAGGTATCACGACCAACCGCAACAAGTTCGTGCTGGGTCCTTCGGGCAGCGGCAAGTCTTTCTTCATGAACCACCTCGTGCGCCAATATTATGAGCAAGGCGCACATGTGGTATTGGTGGACACGGGAAACTCCTATCAGGGCTTGTGCGGCATGATCCGACGCAAGACAGGCGGAGCGGACGGTGTGTATTTCACCTACACGGAAGATAAGCCCATCAGCTTCAACCCGTTCTACACCGACGATTACATCTTCGACGTGGAGAAGAAGGACAGCATCAAGACCCTGTTGCTGACGCTCTGGAAGTCGGAGGACGACAAGGTGACAAAGACGGAGAGCGGCGAGCTGGGCAGTGCCGTGAGTGCCTATATTGAGCGCATCCAATCCGACCGTAGCATCGTGCCGTCGTTCAACACCTTCTACGAGTATATGCGTGACGACTACCGCAAGGAACTGGCACAGCGTGACATCAAGGTGGAGAAGTCCGACTTCAACATCGACAACATGCTCACCACCATGCGGCAGTATTACCGGGGCGGGCGTTACGATTTCCTGCTCAACTCCACGGAGAACATCGACCTGCTCGGCAAGCGGTTCATCGTCTTCGAGATAGATTCGATTAAAGAAAACCGCGAACTGTTCCCCGTCGTGACCATCATCATCATGGAAGCCTTCATCAACAAGATGCGGCGGCTGAAAGGCGTGCGGAAACAGCTTATCGTGGAAGAGGCTTGGAAGGCCCTCTCATCGGCGAACATGGCTGAATATCTGCGCTATATGTATAAGACGGTCAGAAAATATTACGGCGAGGCAATCGTGGTGACGCAGGAGGTGGACGACATTATCAGTTCTCCGGTGGTCAAAGAGAGCATTATCAACAACTCGGATTGTAAAATCCTGCTTGACCAAAGGAAATATATGAACAAGTTCGACCAGATACAGGCGTTGCTCGGACTGACGGAAAAGGAGAAGTCGCAGATACTCTCCATCAACATGGCGAACAACCCTTCACGGCTCTACAAGGAGGTGTGGATAGGCTTGGGCGGCACGCAGTCGGCGGTCTATGCCACGGAGGTCAGCGCGGAAGAGTATCTGGCGTACACCACCGAGGAAACGGAAAAAGTGGAGGTTTACCGTCTGGCGGAGAAGCTGGGCGACGACATCGAAGCCGCCATCCGGCAGCTTGCCGAAAGGCGGAGAAACAAGGAATAACTAAAAAACAGAATGTATCAACCAAAAAAGAAAAACGCGTATGAATTTACCAAAAGTGAAAATGCTGCAAGTCAGCAAGTGCCTTATCGGATTGGCGGTCATGATGCTGCAATCCTGCGACGTGGCCGACAACCGCCGCGACATGCTGTGCGGGAACTGGGAGAGCGTGGAGGGAAAACCTGACGTGCTTATCTACAAGGAGGGCGAAGCCTACAAAGTGACGGTGTTCCGTCGTAGCGGTCTGCGCCGCAAGCTCAAGCCGGAAACCTATCTCTTGCAGGAGGAGAACGGCAACCTGTTCATGAACACCGGCTTCCGCATCGACGTGTCCTACAACGAGGCCACGGATGTGCTGACTTTCTCGCCAAACGGGGACTATGTGCGGGTGAAGCCGCAGCCGGGACATCCGACCGAAGAATAACAACCACTAAAATCCAAAGTAACATGAGAACAAGAATAACAATGATTATCTGCCTGTGCCTGCTTTTCGCGGGCAGGGCAAGCGCACAGTGGGTCGTAAGCGATCCGGGCAATCTAGCGCAGGGCATCATCAATGCCTCCAAAAACATCATCCATACCTCCAAGACCGCCACGAACATGGTGAGCAACTTTCAGGAGACGGTGAAAATCTATCAGCAGGGCAAGAAGTATTACGATGCCCTCAAATCGGTGAACAATCTGGTCAAGGACGCCCGCAAGGTGCAGCAGACCATCCTGATGGTGGGCGACATCACAGACATCTATGTGAACAGTTTCCAACGGATGCTCCGTGACGGGAATTTCAGACCCGAAGAGCTTTCCGCAATCGCTTTCGGCTACACGAAACTGCTGGAGGAAAGCAACGAAGTGTTGACGGAACTCAGGAACGTGGTGAACATCACCACGCTCTCCATGACCGACAAGGAGCGCATGGACGTGGTGGAACGCTGCCACTCGAAGATGAAGCGTTACCGCAACCTCGTGAGCTACTACACGAACAAGAACATCTCCGTGAGTTACCTGCGTGCGAAAAAGAAGAACGACCTCGACCGCATCATGGGGCTGTACGGGAACATGAACGAAAGATACTGGTAGCCTATGAAGTTCGACAACCTTCATCAGATTTTACGTTCACTTTATGAGCAGATGATGCCGCTGTGTGGGGACATGGCTGGTGTGGCGAAAGGCATCGCCGGGCTGGGTGCGCTGTTCTACGTCGCCTACCGGGTATGGCAGTCGCTGGCGAGAGCTGAACCGATAGACGTATTCCCGATGCTCCGTCCTTTTGCCATCGGTCTGTGCATCATGTTCTTCCCGACTGTGGTGCTGGGCACGATAAACAGCATCCTCTCACCCGTCGTACAGGGCACGGCAAAGATGCTGGAGGCGGAAACGCTGGACATGAACCGATACCGGGAGCAGAAGGACAAACTGGAATACGAGGCGATGGTACGCAACCCCGAAACCGCCTACCTCGTGTCCAACGAGGAATTTGACAAGCAACTGGAGGAACTCGGCTGGTCGCCCTCCGACATGGTGACGATGGCGGGAATGTATATCGACCGGGGAATGTACAACATGAAGAAGAGCATCCGCGACTTCTTCCGCGAGATACTCGAACTGCTGTTCCAAGCCGCCGCCCTCGTGATAGACACCGTCCGCACCTTCTTTCTCGTGGTGCTGGCGATTCTCGGTCCGATAGCCTTCGCCCTGTCGGTATGGGACGGTTTCCAAAACACGCTCACGCAGTGGATATGCCGCTATATACAGGTCTATCTGTGGCTACCGGTATCGGACATGTTCAGCACCATACTGGCGAAGATACAGGTTCTGATGCTGCAAAACGACATCGAGCGGATGCAGGCAGACCCGAACTTCTCGCTGGATTCGAGCGACGGGGTGTATATCGTATTCCTCTGCATCGGCATCATCGGCTACTTTACCATTCCCACCGTTGCGGGCTGGATTATCCAAGCCGGAGGCATGGGCGGTTACGGTCGCAACGTGAACCAGATGGCGGGACGAGCCGGAAGCATGGCGGGCAGCGTGGCGGGTGCAGCCGCAGGAAACGCAGTCGGACGTGTCGGCAAATTGCTGAAATAATCAATGTGCAATCATAAATTGGAAAATATAAATGGAATTCAAATCACTTAGAAACATCGAATCGTCGTTCAGGCAGATACGCCTGTTCGGTATCGTCTTCCTCTCGCTGTGCGCCGTGGTGACGGTGTGGAGCGTGTGGAACTCCTACCGTTTCGCAGAGAAGCAACGGGAGAAAATCTATGTGCTGGACAACGGCAAGAGCCTGATGCTCGCCTTGTCTCAGGATTTGTCGCAGAACCGCCCGGCGGAGGCACGGGAACATGTGCGCCGTTTCCACGAGATGTTCTTCACGCTATCACCTGAAAAAAGCGCGATTGAACACAACGTGAAACGTGCCTTGCTGCTGGCGGACAAGAGCGTGTACCACTATTATTCGGACTTCGCGGAGAAGGGGTACTACAACCGCATCATCGCCGGGAACATCAACCAAGTGCTGAAGGTGGACAGCGTGGTGTGCGACTTCAACGCCTATCCCTACCGTGCCGTGACCTACGCCACACAGAAAATCATCCGGCAGAGCAACGTCACCGAGCGCAGCCTCGTGACCACCTGCCGCCTGCTGAACGCATCGCGGTCGGATGACAACCCGAACGGTTTTACCATCGAGGGTTTCACCATCATTGAGAACAAGGATTTACAGACTATCAAACGGTAACAGGACATGAAAAGTATCAGAAAATCAATGTGGGGCATGTATTGGAAACTCCACGACAAACGGAAACGCTTGGCGGCAAGTCTCAAAGGGTATCTGGACGGCTTGCCGCCGGAAACACGCCGCCGCATCGTGCTGGGGATGTTCGCCGCCTTCGCGGTGCTTGCCCTTTACACCTTCGGCAGAGCCGTCTATGACATCGGCAGGAACGACGGCTCACATATGGAAACGGGACACGCCGGACGGGTGGAACTGCCGACCCCGGCGGAAACAGGCAATCACTTAACACCTTATTTATATGGAACAGACAAAGAATGAACCGACGAAAGAGAACAAAGCTGCTCCCGAAACGGGGAAACCGAAAAAGGAGCGCGAACCGCTGACAGAGGCGCAACGGCTGAAACGGCAGAAGATGATCGTGCTGCCCGCTATGGTGTTGGTGTTCATCGGGGCGATGTGGCTGATATTCGCCCCGTCCTCCGGCAAGGAGCAACCGCCGGGAACGGACGGATACAACACCGAGATGCCCGACGCTGACAAGGCGAACCGGCAGATTATCGGCGACAAGCTGAAAGCCTACGAGCATGGGGAGATGGAAGAGCGTCAGGAGAGCCGCAACCGTGCCATCGGGCAGCTGGGCGACATGTTCGACCGCGAGATAGCGGGAACGGAGAACGGAGTGGACTTCGACCTCGCCAATCCGGGCGGCAAGGAAGAAAGGGCAAAGCCAGCCACGCCGCAGACCATCCAGTCCTCCGCAGCCGCCTACCGTGACCTGAACGCCACGCTCGGAAACTTCTACGACCAGCCGAAAAACGACAATGCGGAGATGGACGAATTGTTGGAGCGCATCGCATCGCTGGAGTCGGAACTGGAAAGCGAGAGGGGCAAGGCTTCCTCTATGGACGAGCAGGTGGCTCTTATGGAGAAGTCCTACGAGCTGGCGGCAAAGTACATGGGCGGTCAGAACGGAGGACAGCCATCGGCGGAACAGAGGGCAGAGCCAACTACCGTGCAGAAAGGGAAGAAGAACAAGGCAATGCCTATCAGACAGGTGGAGCATCAAGTAGTTTCTTCACTCTCACAGCCTATGAGTAACGCGGAGTTTGTCGCCGCCTTATCGCAGGAACGCAACCGGGGTTTCAACACGGCTGTCGGCACGGCGGAGGTATTGGACAGGAACACCATACCGGCGTGCGTGCATGGGGCGCAGAGCGTGACGGACGGGCAGACGGTAAGGCTGCGCCTGCTGGAGCCTATGGCGGTGGCAGGCAGGACAATACCCCGGGGTGCGGTGGTGGTCGGCACGGGCAAGATACAGGGTGAGCGGCTCGACATCGAGATTACCTCGCTGGAATACGACGGCACGATTATCCCCGTGGAGCTTGCGGTCTATGACACGGACGGACAGCCCGGCATCTTCATCCCGAACTCGATGGAGATGAACGCCGTCCGGGAGGTCGCCGCCAACATGGGCGGCTCGCTGGGAAGCAGCATCAACATCTCCACCAATGCCGGGGCGCAGCTCGCCTCCGACTTGGGCAAGGGGCTGATACAAGGCACGAGCCAGTAC
>NZ_JBCOSQ010000095.1:0-14554 GCF_040920905.1 Butyricimonas sp. RTP31003st1_G1_RTP31003_210430
ATCCCGAACTGCCCCTCGGTAAAAGAATGCCAGTATCTCGCCCTCCCCTCTTCTTCCGTTGTGTACACTTGATCGGGAGAATATTCCCGCCCGAAACTCGAATAATAGCGGTCCCCCACGCGTTGCAACTCCCCGGCATTATCCAGTTCGATCCCAATCGAACAATCATTCAGATTCACCCGCCCGGCATGGAAACTCTTCCCGGCGTGCCAGGCCTTCACGTCAAAAGGTAACAACTGGAAAACCTCCGCATCCCTTCCAACCACCACGTGAGCGGAAACACTCGTGTCCGGCCGACCCAAATAAAGTGCCGATGAAATCGCCCCGGCCCCAACCGTACTATGTAAAACAATCGTATCCACACGAGATAGTTTCACCTTACACTTTGAACACTGCAAGTACTTCACGTTATCCCCGAACAACAAATTCTCAATAATTTCCATGACACCCCGTTTTATTTCCATTTCCTTGACAACAAACAATCCGTCACCTTCTCCCCGCTTCTCCCGATCACGTATCCCCCGAGCCCGATCTCCAGCAAATCCCACAAACGGGAACTATCGGACAACAACGTCGATTCCATGAACATCCCCGACAAAATCACCAACGCGAACGCCAACATCACGATAGGGCGCCAAGACCTCTGCAACCAATTTCCCCGGGCTTCTTCCCCCACCGCCGCCGACTGCTCCCGCACCAGCTCACTCTTGTAACGATACACCAAAGATTGAATCTCTTCCTGAATCTTCTGCTTTTCTTTCGAAGAAACCGACAACCGGTTCACGATGTCACCGATCTCCCTAATCACGTTCTGTAATACACCCATAATCTTTTATTTTTAAATTTGATATACCAAAAGTACACCCCAGAACGCCCGTTACCAACCATAATATCCGAACACACTCATTTATCATCCGAATGACAGGAAAATTCATCCGAACAGACTTTTTTCTCCACATGCAATTATCTATACCCGCAAAAAACTTAAATGACAAAGCTACCGTGATACATAGGAAAACAAAAAAAAGTATGACAAAAGCCTTAACACTCTCGTCACACCCTTATTATCGAATACTTTATCTCTACAATTTTATCCGAAGAAACACCTCAAGTTTTAGTCACTCTCTTTACATTCTAGATAACTCCACATCACCTTGCACCTGAAGAAGCACATCCCGCAACAACGGCAAATCATCATGTATCGTTTGAAAAACAATTTCCGCATCTATCTCGAAATAATGATGAACAATGATGTCTCGCATCGCTTATCACACATAAATACCCTCCTTCTCTATTCGTTCTCGCAAAAAAGCGTTCATGTGATCCCGTAAACGCACAATATCAACCCGGCATCCGAACAATTGTTCCAAAGTATTTTTCAAGCTTCCAAGACGAAACAATCCCATTGGGGGACACTCTACATACACATCCACGTCACTCTCCTCCGTTTGCTCTCCCCGTGCAACAGAACCGAAAATCCCGATACGGGATATTGCATAATGTCCCGCTTCTTTGTTTTTAAACTCCTTCAACAACTCTATGTACTCTTTTGTGGATTTCATACACGTGTTCCTTTCTTGATTACTATCAACAAAAATAAAAAAATAAACCGACAATACAAAGCGTAATGGGGATAAGGTCACCCCACAAGAATGATTAACAAATATTCTTCCCTTACATCTCCTTATCCTCTCGCCCCTTTTTCACCCGTCCTAAATCCCAGAAATTAAAACACCCGAAGACCGCCGCTCGGTAAGGTGGACTGACTGGAAGCACGCTCTTGCCGATACAGATCGCTTTCCCGATAAAACCATCCACTTCGCAAAGGTTCACGATATAACTCCGGTGTACCCGCCGGAACATATCCACGGGCAAAAAAGGCTCCAACATCAAAAGAGGGTAAGCAATCGACAACCGGGGCTTATCCCGACGGTGAATATAACAATAACACCCCGAAGCCTCCACGTACAATATCTCCGAGTAAAAACACCTTTCCCTACGTTCACCCTGACGTACAAAAAAACAGTCTCGCATGAGACCTCTCGTCTGATCATTCGTTTCTTTCATAACGATTATTTTTATATCTCGCAAAATGACCTTTTTAACGGTAAAACGCTCTACGGCAAAACATCTAGAAACGAAAAGGGTATAACGAAAGTGTAAATCACTTTCGTTATACCCTTTTTCAAGAATAATATTACTTCTATATCCTTTTCAAAACTTCACCTCTTCCTAATTATAAATTCTGTCGAATTTGTTCTACAATATACCTTACGTCATCATCAGTAACACACGGACCACTTGGTAAACATAAACCACATCGAAACAATGATTCACTAATCCCATTAACGTAATACGGGTTATTTACATAAATGGGCTGTAAATGCATCGGTTTCCACAGCGGACGACTCTCAATATTGGCAACATCCAACGCTACCCGCATTGCCTCCACGTTACAATTGGGTTCACAAACGGTCTGCTCGTAAATATTTTCCTCACCTTTAACGTGTAAATCCGGGGCAAACATGACCGTGCAAAGCCAAAAGTTACTATCATAACGGGGAGACGGGTTCTCGTGGAGGGTTATCCCTTCAATGCCCCCGAACAATTCCCGATACAACGATTGCACGTGCTTGTGGTGGGCGATATGCTCGTTAACCACCGTCATCTGTCCCCTACCGATTCCCGCACAGATATTACTCATCCGGTAGTTATAACCGATCTTTTCATGCTGGTAGTAAGGATAAGCCTCCCGTGCCTGCGTGGCGTAAAACATGATCTTCTTTCTCGCCTCATCGTCCGGGCAGATCAAGGCTCCCCCGCCTGAAGTGGTGATCATCTTGTTCCCGTTGAACGACAACACCCCGTACTGCCCGAATGTCCCGCAGACACGACCGTCAAAACGACTCCCGAACCCTTCCGCGGCGTCCTCGATCACCGGGATTTCATATTTATCCGCTATCGCCATAATTTCATCTACCCGCCCCGGCATCCCGTAAAGATAAACCGGGACTATCGCTTTCGGTTTCTTACCCGTTTGAGCCATTCGGTCCTTTATCGCCTCTTCAAGCAACGCCGGGTCCATGTTCCAACTATCCGGTTCCGAGTCCACGAAAACCGGGGTCGCCCCCAGGTAAGTCACGGGATGAGCCGAGGCACAGAACGTGAACGACTGCACGATCACCTCGTCACCACTTCCGACACCGCAAGCCAGCAACGCAAGGTGTATCGCCGCCGTTCCGGCAGAGAGGGCGACCACCTCCTTGTTATCACCCACGAACTTCTTTAAATCCTCCTCGAAACCGTTCACGTTCGGCCCCAAAGGTACCACCCAGTTCGTGTCAAAAGCCTCCTGGATAAAAGCTTGTTCTTTACCTGACATGTGTGCAAGGCAAAGATAAATTCGTTTATTATTCATTACACTACATCAATATCTTACGCTGATACCTGTATAAAAACGTCTCCAAGGATATTCTTATACAAACGTCTCAAATGGAATATTATTTTACTTGATCACTTTTGCGGGAATCCCCACGGCAGTACACCTTTCCGGTAAGGATTTCGTCACCACAGCACCCGCACCGATAACCGTACCCATCCCCACAGACAACTGGTTTATTATTTTAGCTCCGGTTCCCACGTAAACTTCCCTGCCTATAACCACGTCCCCGGATATATTTACCGAGGGCATAAAAGAAGAAAACTCCCCGATATCCGTGTCATGCCCCACGGTACAACCCAAATTCAAAATCACAAACTTGTGGACGACAATATTCACTGTGAGAATATTTCCCGCACATACAATACAACCGTCTTCAATCTTTACCCGTTGACTATCACCAATCAACACAGAAGGATGAATTAAAGAGGGAAAAGACAAATTTGAATTATGGATTTTCTCAAAAACGGTCCTCTTTATTCCCGGATTCCCCAAGGCAATAATTAAAGAAAGAGGGTTTTCCCAACTATTTAAAACGTCAACATTCCCAATGACCGGGTAATTATTAACAACCTCCCCCTTTTTCTTACCGTCATCAAAAAAACCGATAAAATTATATTCTTTTCTATCCCGGTTCACTTCTTCCACCAAGGTAAGTACTTCCCGGCCGAATCCGCCAGCCCCGTATATTGCAATATCTTTCATGTCAACACGTGTTATTATTGAGAGCAAGCCTCCCAAAAGTTAATTTATTATTTTATCTCCCTGATAACATTATCACCTATGCCACGACAAAAAACGCCGGAATCAACCACCATGTCTTAATCCCCTTTAATACTGCCGCGTTCAACATCCAAGGGCCTCCGTTCAAAGCTGCCATACCCCGTTGCATTTCGCTTGAAAAGAATTCTGAACACCCCCACCATGATCTTTAAATCCAACAACAAACCGCCCCTTTCCGCGTAATTGGCCTCATATTCCAATTGCTTATCCCAAGGTATGATAGGACTCCTGTCAACAGAATCGGGAGTAATCAACCCTCCCCTCACGTCGAAACGTTTTTTCTCATATTCAGAATAATAGCTATCATATCTGGGGGGTAACGGGCGAGGCCCGATAACAGACATATCACCTTTAATAATATTGATCAATTCGGGTAGTTCATCCAAAGAAGAAGAGCGTAGGAATCGTCCGAATCTCGTGGCTCTCTGATGATCCGGCAAAAGTTTCCCGGAAGAATCACAAGCATTCGTCATGGTTCGAAACTTTATCAATTTAAAACGCCGCATTTTTTTACCGGTTCTCTCTTGAGTAAAAAAGACAGGAGAACCCAGATTCAGCCGGACCAATACCGCCAAAACGAAAAGCAAAGGACTGGACACGACCAACAGCAATAATGCTGAAACAAAATCAAACACCCGCTTAACACACCTATACATACAGGATTATTTTAATTCTCTGATAAGCATAAACGCTTCCGCCGCATTCCAATGCATCAAAGCCCCCCTATATTTGGCCAATGCATCTATCGCCCCTTCCGACCGGGCATCGGGGAACGGACTTACCTGCAGACTAAAAAAAGACAAGGCTTTCTTTTTCAACTCAAGCGTATCACTTATATCTTCAAAAACATTCGGTATAAATGCATTCTGCACGTTGGGAGTATTCCAATCCGTTTCCGACATCGTCTCATATCCCAAGATTCTTTTTACTTGCGGCTTATATTTCGGGCGCAAAGCCACCATACATGCATCAGCAACCACACTATGATCTTTCTGCATATCTCCATAATGCGGGATATACACCTCATCTGGCATAACCTCTTTGACCACATCCAATACCTTTCCGTTCAAATCAAACCGATTGACAGATTCTAATTGAACTGCCGGAAAATCCAGGAAGAAAGTCTTTTTTATACCTATGAATTGATGACAAGCCACTGCATCCTCCACATTCTTATTTATCCGTTCAATGTCAAAATAAGGCGGATATCCCCTTGTCACCACACACACGTACACCTCATTCCCCTGTTGAATATTTTTTATTATCGTTCCCCCGCACCCCAAGATTTCATCATCAGGATGCGGCGCAAATACCAATAGCCTTTTCATATCAAAAATCTATTTTTTCCCCATTAGGATTTGTAAAGATTTCACCGTAACGACGCTTTATGCGTGTCCCATACACCACCTCAACCTGAGGTAAAGTCTCTCCCAACAATTGTTTAATTCTTAAATACCTAAGATTCAATCCCCCTGCCGCCAAAAGGGATAAAGTCGCCGTCGTCCGGGGGTTAATATCCATGATAACGGCTTCCCCCTTTTCATTCCTCATAAAATCAAAGCCGACATTTCCATCCATTTGCAGCAGTTCCACGATGTCCGAAGCGACTTGATAGGCATGCACATCCTTTTTGATTACACTCTCCTGAGCAATACTCATCAGGCTGACCACGTTTTCCCGTCCGGCAATATACAGGACTTTCCCTCTTTCAGCCAACAAGTCAACCGTAAACTCCGGGCCATGCATATACTCCACCAACATCATTTCCTCAAGCCGTAAAGCACTCTCCAAAATGGCAAGCATATCCTCGTATGAAGTATAAAAACTATTCGGTTTCTCGTATGCAAAAATCTCATAACGAGACTTACTGGCATCAATAATCCTTACTCCCCGGCTACCGCTACCGTTTACCACCTTAATACAAATCGGCTTTTCCGGGTATCCCATGTATTTACATCCTTCAATAAAATCTTTCACGGAACGGACAGCATAATACCTCGGAACCGGAATCCCGGCTTTCTCCAATTCCCGATAAGCATATAGTTTATTATTCGCTATGTTTACCGACTCAAGATTCGAAATAGACAATATCGTCCCAATTTCTTCAAATTCAGCCTTGCGTTCCGCCACCTTTGTCACTTCGGCGGATATACTTGGAAAGTATATATCGACATGCTCTTTTTTACAAATTTCCAGTATTACATCTACATAATCCGGGGCATCGACAGGCGGAACCTGATAAAATACATCCACGATATATTTTGCACTGGGATCGGAACTCATATCCGCACCAACGACCTTTATACGGCGTTCCCCGTTATTTTTCAGGCTCTTGTACTCTCCGGGCATTGACGGAGAACTTGTTGCAGACATTAAAATCGTTATATCTCTTAATTTTCCCATTTCTTATTCGAATTTGAATGTTTGAAAAATATCATCAAATGTTTCCGCACGTTTTATCTCCACGACCGCATCTTCTTCCGTCAATGCCATGACAGGACAATTCGGCTGGATAAACGGAGGTTTATAAACAATAGAATAACCTCCCACATTCCTGAACTGTATTACATCCCCGACAGACAGACTTTCAGGCATTTCCCTCATGAGAATGTCCTGTTCCAAACAGGTATAACCGACAACATCGACCGGGGCCGCCAATACTTCCCCGGCATCATTTCCCTCAATCACCGTGTAAGGGCACCGCATCATGTGTCCGGTCTCCCCCACATGGTGATAATCACTGTCAACAACCGCATAATGCTTTCTGGCAATAACTTTTAACCCGATTACAGACGTGAAGAGGGACAAATACCTTGAAACAACTGTCGTCCCGGGCTCCGTGAACAGAATCGGTTTACTCTCACAAGCCCCATAATGTTTTGCCATCGTCCCTGCCACCACCCGCGCGTATTCCTCGTAAGTCGGGACCTCTATTGTAAATTGCTCTTTCAAATAATCCTCCATATCCGCAAACATACCGCTACCCAGATCAATATATTCCGGTATTCCGTCTATATACTTGTCTGCCGCATAAAGGATATTATCTATCCTTTTTTGCCAAGCCGACAAATGCCTCGCACGGCTAACGTGCATGTGAAGGCCGACAAGCCTTAGATTCGGCTGCCGTTTTATTTCATCCACAACCTGCTGAATATCCTCACTATCTATTTGAAGGCCGAAACGTGAAATAAAGTTCGCCCCTATATCAGAATTTATCCTCAAACCTACTTTCAATTGCTTGTCAGGATGATGCTTTGCCAGCGCAATCACCCGTTCCGCCTCAGCAACACTATCTATATTGGAAATCCCTCCACATAGAATATGATTTTCCATTAACACCCCTTTACAGGGACCATTGTAAATGATAAAATCATGCGAATAACCGATCTTCAAAGCCAATGTCAACTCCATATCCGAAACGACCTCCGCATATCCTCCAAGCCGTTTCACCAACAGGCAAACATGAGGCATATAGTTGGTCTTATAAGAATACGCAAGCGTATAATTCGGATAAATATCCTGAAATGCCTTACAAAGATGTTGATAATTCGCTATAAACCCCTTATCATCAAACAAATAAAAAGGCGTCGCATACTTTTTTATAAACTCCATGAGCTCTTTCATTTTATTGCATTTTCCAAAACGTTTGCCACTTTTGCCGAAAGAAGGCTTTTATCGTACACCTCCAATGACAACCGCCTTGAATTTTCACCCCATTGTTTAAGCAACTCTTTATTATCTTTCACCTCTAGCAATTTATCCACGAGATCATTCGGGTTATCGGGGTCAACAAAGAATCCGCAATTATCTTTTTCAACCAAATCCTTAGTCCATCCCGATGAATTTACAATGACGGGCTTCCCTGCTGATAACGAGTCAAACAATTTATTCGGGGAATTTGTCGCAAGGATCGGTACATTATTAAACGAAACAATACTTGCATCACAGCAATTTACAATTTCAGACACCACCTCCATTCCGTGATCACCGAGGAACTGGACATTCCTAAGCCCATACCCCTTTACCATATCTTTTAACATAGGTTGCGTCGATCCGTCACCGAGAAATATGAAGTTCAAATCGTCCGCCCCCCGTTCTTGTACCACCTTCGCCGCATTTACGATATATCCCAAACCATTGGACGCTCCCATTGAACCAAAATGAATAATATTGAATTTATGAATATCAATATCAAACTTTGCCATAATTTCCGGCGACGGGCTCCTCGGATAGAATTTATCCGGTTTTGCCATATTGGGAATCATCGTACTCTTTGATTTAGAAATACCAACTTTCAAAACACCCTCCTCCATGCCGGGAGACAGGGATATGACGTGTTCCGCCTTTCCGTATGACATCTTTTCGAGCAGGCGCAACGCCCACACAACAACCGGGTTATCCACGCCTTCCTGAATAAGTGCTTCCGGCCATAAATCCCTGACTTCAAATACATATTTCCACCCTTTCAGCCATTTCAATGCAATAGCCACGGCCCCGGTTGTCAATGGAGTAGACGTCGCAAACACCAAATCCACATCTTTCTGTCTGCAACCTTCCCCGATCGCTTTAAACATAAACGAAATAAACGATTTTATCCGGGATAAAGCCGACATGTAATTATTATACTCGTTCTTAATATAGTGAACTTCTATGCCATCAACGTGTTCTATGGCAGAATCGGGATGATTCTTATTTGAACCTGTAATCATCACGACCTGATGCCCCCGCTTTATCAACTCTTGGGAAATCCAATAGGAACGGGTTCCCCCCGGTTCTTCAGGTGTCTTAAAATACTGATGGATATATAAAAGTTTCATGTATTGAATGTTATTTAATTTCAGGAAATATTATTTCCTGTCTAGCAATTATTTAAGCAATGGCTTCACTTTATTATAAAGCTCTATGTATTTCTTGGAAATCTCACTCCACCTAAATTCATCAAGGGATAGTTGTTTTATATACTCAACCTGTTTGGAGTAATTCTTGATTATCTGTTCCAACTTATCGGCAATGTCCCGGACCGACCCGGATTTAGCATGAAACCCCACGGTTCCTTCCTCGAAATACCGATCTATACCTTGTCCTTCCGTGTACAAAATAGGCAATCCCTGAGACAACGCCTCTATATACACAAGCCCGAATGTTTCATGATGTGAAACCATCGTGAATATATCGTAGTCTTTCAAATGCTCCACCAATTCCTGTTTTGACATCCGGGATCTCAACTCCACCCATTCATAACGCCTTTGGTACTCATTCATGAGTTTATTATACGGGGTCAGGTCATTCGCCTTTTGCCCTATTGCAGTAAACGTCAGGTTATACCCCTTCTCTCGTAACAATTTTACCGCCTCGATCACACCATGAATATTTTTTCTCTCTGAAAAGTTCCCAACGAAAACCAGTTTTTTAGGAAATATATGGTAATGATATTTTCGATTGGAAAGATAGACTAAATCAATACCATTCTGTAACATTCCAGACTTTGCCATAACAGATTGTTTTTTCCGTTCGGGTATACAATTATTAAAGAAATACTGCTCATAAACCTTTGAAATAAACAACACATAATCAGCATGATCAAGAATTTTCTGAAATACCCCTCTTTGCCAAATTAAAAAACGGTAATACACATTCACATCTGTATCTCTGATTGCCGTAATATAAGGTATCCCTGTTTTCTTCTTCAACACAAAAGCTACCCCCCCTCCTAGACATTGAGTTGCACTATGTACCAGATCAACCGAATGTATATCCGGAATTGTTTCTTGCACATCTTTTAATAACACCCGCAACTTCGATTTATAAAGAAATTTATGGCGATTATGAAGCACGAAAGACGTGTAAACTTTCACATTATCAGGTAAATTTTTATCAATATCAACCGTTTCATAAATTTTCAGAGGGACATAAACAGATATACACATATCTGCCCTACACTGAGCGATTGCAAACACCAGATTACGATGTACTGCAGACTCGTACCAATCATTTGTTACGTACAATATATGCATAAAAGGCTACAGAAAAAATTTATTTTAAGACGTCAAAATAAAATTGATACAACAAGTGTGAATTTTTCGTCCACAAGGTAATACTAATATAAAAAGCTAAGATTATAGAACTCAGCATTATATAGTATAACAGCTTATTATATTTATTATAGCAGCTCGTTTTCAAATAGTAGGCAAAATAAGCCCACATGATGGGGATAAAAATATAGAAGTACCTAAACGGGCGAGACAGAACGACTATATTATCCGGAAAAATATTCTTGGTGATAAGGGCGATGATGAATAATGTATAGATCGTAATAAATTTTTTGTCGTTAAAATACATTTTCATCTTAGTTGAACACAGGATAATACTAAGATTAATTAAATTTTTCCATATATCAAAAATACCACTTCCACCTGAAATTGAATCGGAGAATAAATCTCGATTCAAATAACTATCATACCCTATTTTCATAGCATAAAAGCTAATAAGTGGTTCTATTTTCAAAAACACAGACTCCAACGACATCCGTACGACAAACACGGATATAAAAATAATCACTTGCACCTTTATATTTGAAAAATAGTCTTTTCTCAGAAACAATAAAGGATATAAAACCACCAAAATCACCGCAGACTTATGGAATGTAATCGCCAATGCCATAAATACCACCATCCACACGTATTTTCGCCTATTAAAGCATTCTAACGACAAAAGCCATATACACATGGCTGTAGCCTGCCTAATTCCATTTACCCAAAAGAACCATTCATTAGACACAAACAACATCAACCCCAAATACGGCAACAAAAATGACTGGCGCTTAAAAGAAGTATAGTAACAAAAAATCTGAATAAACGCCAATATCCCAAAGAAATAAGCAAAATGCAAATGATAGGATTTACAGGTATCCATCAACCAAGCAAAACCTATTTCAAATTGTTGATTGGTTCCGTACAAATAATCATGAATGTATCCGACATGATCTGTTCCGACATCATACCTCAAGCCGATAATAACAGCAAAGAACAATATAGGAAACCAAAAACAAACTTCTGACTGTCCATTCCCTTTATGATATTTTTTAGCCCGATAATACATCGTTCCAAAGAATAAAATCACAATAAATAACGAACTATAAATTATAAAACTCTGAACCATTTAGCTAGAATCTGATACTTAACAACAGAAGACAAGTAAAAACAATACGGGAAAGCATTAAGTATCCAAACTTTCCACGAGGGTATATACCGTATAGGAAGATATTTCCCCATCTGAAGTTCCTCTGACAAAAAATTATAATCTACATTCCGTGTACACACCGTATTATAAATCAGCATACTCAAAAAACCATATAATCGATGGTACAAGCGTTTTTGTCCCGTTTCTCCCTGAAAACGCTCATCCAGCAATAATTTTTTTATATAATCCAACGAAGCTGTCGTTTCTTCCAAACGTCTTTTGGAAAACGTCGTGGACGCACTGTTTACCCGTTCTTTCACCATGTAAAAGTTCATATCAAAGAATTGGGTTTTCGCAGAGCACAAATCACACAAACAATAAAAAATCGCATCTTCCCCATTCTTAATTCCCGCAGGAAACCGGATTTGATTTTGAACTATAAAATCCCGTAAATACACGCCCCCACATACAGAAGAACGAGTATATCCCCTTGAAAAAATCTCCAATCCCGTACCGTATTCCCCGCTTGAAAAGAGATGATCCCACCGGTAACACTCCTGCACGACATCCTTTATATAGTGTTTTATCGAACGCATGACCAACACATCCGGCACGTTTATTTCCAAAAATTCAAACACATTTTCCAGTATACCGGGATAAATTTCATCATCAGCATCCAGAAAAGTAATATATTTCCCCGCAGCATGCTTTATTCCATTATTCCTTGCCACTGAAACCCCACCGTTTTCCTGCTGGATGATTTTTATATTAGTATGTTCCGAGGCGTATTGATTCACAATATTCATGGAACGGTCAGGCGTACCGTCATTTACAACAACGACTTCATACAATCCCTCATCCACGCCTTGCTTGTACAAAGAATCCAAGCATGCGGAGATATATTGTTCCACATTATACACAGGAACTATGATAGATAAAATTTTATTGTTCAAGTCCATTTCGTAAAAAATTCAAAGAAACAGCACGCATCGCCTCCAACTTGGCGTTTACAGGCGCAAAATCTATTTGAGTCTCCATTAACTCCCTCACACACTCAACGTTCTTTATTAACCGGGACGACAGATTGAACATTTTCAATAAGGATATAAACCGTTCTAACCCTCTCTCCCTATTCCCGATAACGATAAACGGTTTATTAAATAAGATCGCAAATGCCACCCCGTGAAAAGAATCGGTCACAACAAATTCCGAACGGTTTAATTTATTTATCCAAGAATCAACAGAGGGATATACGCAGTCATTGATATCACACCTTCCGCTTTTTATATAATAGGTTTTAACATTTCCTTCCTCTACCGGTAAATTAAGCTTCTTTGAAACAGCCTGAACAATATCGACCTTACGTTCATCCCTATCCAGAATATAGGAAAAAACGATCGGGGATTTATTAACCGATGGACGAACGGCATGAAGATAATCTGCCGGACGGAGCAACATCGTCGGATCGAGAACTAAGGTTGCAGTTCTTTCCAACACATTTTCCGACAAATTCACAAGGAAATCTTCCCTCACGGAAACAGCCCGGAATGTACGTGCCAATTTTTTGCATTCTTCTTTCAACCGTTCATCCACGGCAAACGACTGTTTTCCACAGGATGCCGCGTAAAATAATTTGACCACGTTGTCCCTGTCCACAAAGTCCAAAAACGAACCGGGGCAATATGACGGTAACCAAACCTGATCGCTCCCGACAACATACGCATCAAATAAATATTCTTTATCTATATCCTTCAATTCGTTATTGTAAACCTTTCGGGTCGTACGAATATTCCGGTCTACAAAAGATTGGGTATGCCGGGATATTTCCCGGTACTCCCCGTCGGAAACCAAATGATTCCATCGAATAGAAACCTCTTTTTTATCCCAAAAATATTCTTTCAAGCGTTTCACGTAATTTACACAATGATGCGGGAAGCTTTTATACCCACCCTTAGCATGCCTGTCTATGGTCAAGACATCATACCCCATATCCATTAAAACTTTCTGCAATGCAAACGCCTGCAACAAGCCCCCGTAATTCGTTTTCAGAGGATGTGTAA
Source organism: Butyricimonas sp. RTP31003st1_G1_RTP31003_210430 (assembly GCF_040920905.1). Lineage (NCBI taxonomy): Bacteria > Pseudomonadati > Bacteroidota > Bacteroidia > Bacteroidales > Odoribacteraceae > Butyricimonas > Butyricimonas sp. RTP31003st1_G1_RTP31003_210430. The sequence continues at coordinate 13,462 of NZ_JBCOSQ010000095.1, forward strand.
GTATTCCTATTTTCATGTATTATTACCGTTTAACACCCGACATTCGTAACACCGCCCGGAATTTACGTTTCACCCTTTGCGCAAAAGAGACTCTACATATATCTTTTATCTTCTGATGAAAACTTTTGCTATCGGCAGTCCAGAACACGGAGCGGCCGATTGGCACGGCACAAGAATTCGTCAAGGCGGAGTTCTTGCCACGCACATCCTCATAAGGCACAGGGTACAGCTCCACCGCAGTTGCCTCAAGGGCAACCCGACCTTTAGGAGTCCCGACAAGGACGGCAGAAATACCCCGGTCATCATCAAGTTGAGGCATCAACGAAGCTATCCCCCAGTAATCGCCAAGAGTAATATCGGCAGCACTTTTCCCATTTTTAGCCGGACAGGCATAGCATGACGGACGCAAATAAAGATTACTCAGGAATCCACTCAAAAACGAGCTTTTACGAAGCGGGTACGAAAACGAAACCGCCTTTGCTTGGGTAGAGGATATCCCTACCGTGAGATCGAAAGCAAAACTAAAATTCTTCCAACCCTCTTTTTTATCTCTAAAACGTATACCTTCAATCCGACATCCCTCCTCACGGGCAAGGACATCTACTTGGGGAATTAAAGGAATAGGACAAGGAACAAAACGGTAACCATCCTTACCAATCACTTTGGCAAGTTGTTCTCCCATATACCAACGGAATACTCCGGGTGAAGGAGTTCCATGACAAATACAATCAACCGTGAGGAGATGCTCATAATCCTTATCAAGAAACCTCTTTAGTGCGGCAATCTGACAAGGAGTACCGGAATAAAGGACTTTACGCCCTCCTTTAAGGAACCGTTCCGCCTGCTTAAATGTATCACCAACAACACTCTGCACATATTTAGAACCACGGAAAGCAGCAAGTCCCTCGCAAGTTTCCGTGTAATCATGAACAACTTCCCAATGCTCGTTCCACCTAGCACCAAACACCACGCCTCCTTCATTCAGAACCGTCTCTGCCAGTGCAGTAAATACCCCGCCGGAACTGCTCGTTCGACGGATCTCTTCATCCGGATTCTTTGCCGCAAACACTTCTAACGGGACACGGGCTTCACC
>NZ_JBCOSQ010000096.1:0-13445 GCF_040920905.1 Butyricimonas sp. RTP31003st1_G1_RTP31003_210430
GTTGCCTGCGTGATCTCGTCGTCTCCCAGCAATTTCACGATCACCGTGATCACGTAGAAGGCGAGGGCACTCAACATGAAGTACAGGAATTTATTCCCGAATATAATCTTGATGTTATATTGTACCAGCTTTTGTAGGGTTATCCAAAATTGCACCATAGCGTTAATGTAAAATGTAAAATTTAGAATTTAGAATCACGAAATCGTCAATCATAAATCGCTAAATCTTTTTATTGTGTTATAATTTCTTCTTTATTCTCGATCTTCACACTTCTCAACAACCACAAGTAAGAGTCCTCCAAGGCCGGGAGAATCTTCTCGGCGGTCTCGGTGGGCTTATGCTCGCTGAGGCAACGTACCTTGATGATGTCGCCTTGGCGGATGTGGTGAACGATCAGCATATCGGACGGTAATTTTGCGAAATCCCGTACCGGAACCTCGAAGCTCCAGGTAACATCCTTGGCGATATTAGCCATGTCACTTGGCGTACCGTTGTATTTCAGGATACCCTTGTTGATCACGCCGACTTGGTTACAGGAACTGGCAATGTCCTCTATAATGTGGGTAGAGAAAATCACGATCCGGTTTCGGGACAATTCCACGAGCAAGTTTCTGAAACGGATTCTTTCCCGCGGGTCCAGACCGGCAGTCGGTTCATCCACCACGAGTATCCGGGGCAGGTTCAACAGGGTTTGTGCGATACCGATACGTTGTTTCATACCACCGGAGAAACCTCCGATCTTCTTGTCCTTGTTCTCGTACATATGCACGGCAGAAAGTACTTCGGCTATCCGGTTATGACGTATCTTTTGGTTATATATTCCTTTCAACAGGGCTTGGTACTCCAAGAACTCCCATGCTGTGAGGTTCTCGTAGGTCCCGAATTCCTGCGGTAAATAACCGATCAAACCTTGCAATTCTTCCCGTTTCTTCTGGGTATCGATGCCGTTAATGAATATCTTCCCGTAACTCTGTTCGAAGACCCCACAGATGATACGCATCAACGTGGTCTTACCGGCTCCGTTAGGCCCTAGCAAACCGAACATTCCGGTATGTATCTCCATGGAAACGGAATTCAACGCCTTGAACGGTTTCTTCTTCACCCCGATAAACGGAGCCTTGGAAGCCAGACGGAAAATAGTCTTTTTCAACATACGGAACCGACCGTCGATTAAGTCAATATTGATGTTCTCCTTGTTGATCTTGTTGGACAGGTAGCGGGCAGCAATACCGAGATACCAGAACATACCGAGGAAGATGGCCCCCCCGCTGTTCTCGAATTTCTTGCTTGCCCAAATCAGGATTACCATCGGGCCGGCATAATAAATGACGATAGCAATGATCCGTAGAATCTTGGCAATGACGGTCTGTTTCCGGTTCTCGCAGAACTCCCGGAAAACATTCATGATACTTAGCGTCATCGTCCAGGTAATGAAGGCAAAAACAATTGCCCAGAAGAACAGTACCTGGTAGCTGAACGTGAAATAATACATGAATCCCAACACGGGCAACGACCATAACAACGGTTGCATATCCCGCCATTCGCGATAATTCCCTTGCAGGCCGAGCCGTTCCCGGATCTTCAAACCGGAAGTCCATTCCCGGTTGAAACGTGACGGGCGTCCGTACACTTTGACAAGATTGCATATCTTGATCTCCAACTCTTCGTCAGCTGGGATGATATTACTTTGCGCCCGACGTAAACTGTCTTCCAAGAACCAGGTCACTCCCGGTACGAGAATAACCGTTAGGATCACGTATAGAATCCGGTTCAACAGGGTATAGGTCCAGAAGTAAACGCAGATTACGGCCACGACGAAAAGCACGACTTGCAATAGTTTCATGAAGAGATTTTGCGTGCGTAAGCGGTATAAAGCATCTTCCATTCCGGAATACAATGTCGGGATAATGACCAGAGTCAACAGCGTACTCATGGTAAGTCCCCCGATCACGGTGATGGCAAACGGGGCTCCCAGTCCGGACACGTATTCTCCTTGCCCCATAGCTAACGGAATCATGGCCACGATCGTCGTGATTGCCGTGATCAGAATCGGTCTTAAACGGGATAACCCGGCCGTTATAATAGCTCGTTGTTTACGGTTTCCATTCCGACGGAGTAAAGAAGTGTAGTCGATGAGGATGATACTATTATTCACCACGATACCAATGAGGATAATGAAACCCACGAAAACATTGGCATTCATCAATGAATTGCTCGTGAATAATAATGCCAGTAAAGAACCGATAGCGGCCAGCGGGATGGTAAACATCAACACGATGGGAGCCGTGGTTGATTCAAATACGGCAGCCAAAATCATGTAAATCAAAATGAATGCGGCCAAAATAAGGAAGATAAAATCATCCATTTCGTTTTCCTCGTGTACGACCTCCACGGCGATACCCGTCGGGACATCCATGCTTTGCACCAGTTCGTCAATCTCCTCCCGTGCGGCTTCCAGCAAATCCTTTGATTCGTTGATGTCGGAATTGAACATATAAACGAGGTTCACCTCCTTTTCCTGGTTAATGCGAGTGATATTTCCTTTGTCACGTCCTAGGTTGATGCGGCTGAAACTCCGTAATTGGACTAACCCGTTATTCTTGTTCGTGACTTCCAGGTTGCGTAAATCTTCCAATGTCCGGGTTTGTGTCTTCTGATCGTCCTCATCATAATTGATATCCCGGATCAGGATATCATATTCCTGGTTCCCGGCTTTGTATTTTACCTCAGCTTTACTTTGAGGCTGGAAATTGGAAAGCTCCTGGCTTACATTACTGGGTTCAACCTCGTTCATTCCCATGAGGTACTGGTCAAAAAATATTTTGGAGACCGTACTTCCTTGGGAAACTGAAATGTGGGAATTGGAAATGTTATCCAGATCGTCAAGTTGATATTTCAAATATTCGGCAAAATTCGCCATAGACTCGAAATCCTGCCCCTTGATTATCACTTTTTCTGTTTGACTGCCCATACCCATCATTCTGAGCAAGGAACTATTGCCAAGCATTCCACCGCCACCGCTACTTCCTCTGAAGTTCTCGCTGCTCTCGCTGGCTTCTAGGCTGATTTGGTTGATATTGACCGTCTCGGCCAACCGGAGTACTTCGGTTTTCAGTTGGATGAGGGATTTCTTATTGATCTTTTGGTAATCATCTTTCAATCGAATCGTAAGCCGGACATCCTCTTTCATAACGTTGGAAGAGAATTCTTTTATTTCCGGGACTTCGAGTAATTCGTCCTCGAAAAGCCGGATCATCTCGTCGGTCCTTTGAAGCGTGTAGCCCGTTGGCGGGGTGATATACACGTTGAACGTGTTCAATTCAACCTCTTTCAGCGTGTTCAAGGTTAAAGAGGTGGACAGAACCACGGTAACCAGTAACGTGACTAGAGCGATAATGATCACTTGTGCCGGACGGCGAAGTGACATCTTGAGTATGGCAACATATATCTGCACCAATCTGTTATGGATTGATAAGTTGCTGAAGTTTACATCTTCCGGTGTCTTGCGCAAAATAGCGTTTACCGCCATCGGAATCAATAGTAATGCCACGACCAACGATATGGTAAGCGTTGCCACGATAGAGATTCCGATATGTTCCCCGATCAGTTTGACTAGATAATTGTCCGCGAAAAGGAAAGGCAGGAACACGGTAATTGTGGTGACTGTGGCCGCCATGATTGCCTTCCATACCTCGGTAGTTCCCCGAACACAAGCCTCATCGGTGGAAACTCCCAGACCTTTCAGCCGGTAGATATTCTCCATGACGACGATAGAATTGTCCAGTAACATACCGACGGCAAGGGCGATACCCGTGAGGGTTAACGTGTTGATCGTTATTCCGAATAGATAAAAGAAATAGAATGACGAGAACACGGAAATCGGAATGGCAAAAGCCACGATGGAAATGATCCGTATTTTCCGAAGGAACAGGAACAACACGAATATGGCCAGTAAGGCTCCCGAAAGTCCGAGATCAATGATCTGGTCAATATTTTTATTCATCACATCGGCCGCATCATCTTCCACTTCAATAAGAACCCCTTTGGATTCTAATTCCCCGTTTAGGCGATCAATTTCTTGCCGGACTTTTTCGGAAAGGTCGATCACGTTAGCCATCGGTGATTTTGACAAGATGCAGGAAATCACCTCTTTCCCGTTAGTACGGGCGTAGGATTCCTCTTCTTTCACACCGAACTGGATTTCAGCGATGTCCTTCAACTGGATCGGGCCACTGGCAACCACGATACTCCCCAAGTCTTCTGTGGCAAGATATTCGGCTGTTACGTTGACGAAATAACGTTTGTTGTTCTCGTAAACAGAACCGGCGAAACTCTTTTCTGCCAGATTGCTTGAAATGGCTCGACTGATCGTTGATGTCGTGATGTTCAATGCCTTGCATCTTTCCGGATCGACAATAACCTCGATGCTTTTTTGCCGTCCTCCCATGATGGTGACGTTAGCGATCCCGTCGATATTTTCCAGGTAGGGAACAATCTCTGAATCGGCGATATTACGCACGTAGTCGATGTCGTCCTCCCCGAGAATTCGTAGGTTCATGAACATATCACTGGCAGAACCCGAAGAAGATTTGTTCACGTTTAACCTGAAATTATCAGGCAGATTCGGGGTGATGCTTTTTATTTTTTCTTCCAGTTGTAGAAAGGTGTATTTCAGATCAACGTCCTGTTTGAAAGAGACGGTTACCTGTCCTCCTCTCGAATAAATCTGGGTTTCTATTTTTTCTACCCCGTTAAGGGCACTGACGGCTCCTTCAACGGGAATAGCTACTTGATTTTCTATATAGGAAGGGTCAGATTCTGTCTCGGAGCTAATGCTCACGCTCAACACCGGCAATTCGGCATTGGGGTATAATTCCATGGGGAGGTGTTTATAGGAGAAAATTCCCATAAGTACCAGCCCGATGAAAAGCATCGATACAAGAACCCTTCTTTTTATAATCGTGTTCATGATTTCTTTCTGTCAATAACGTAATACACACACGGAATAACGATCAGCGTCATGATGGTTGAGGTTAGCAAACCACCGATCACGGCAAGTGCCATGGGGGAGCGCAATGAGGCTCCCTCACCGAATCCGAAACACATGGGTAGCAATGCCAGAATCGTGGTGGCACTGGTCATGATAATCGGACGCACACGATGCTGTGCTGCCATTTTAATAGCCTCTTCTAGGGGATGGCCCTCTTCTTTCAAGCGATTGATCGCATCCACGAGTATGATAGAACTGTTCACGGCAATACCCGCCAGCATGATAATACCGATAAAGGCCATCATGTTGAGTGTTTGTCCGGTGAGCAGGAATGCCAAAATACACCCGACGCCGGCTAACGGAATGGTCAGCAGGATCGTGAACGGGTGGCGCAAGGATTCAAATTGTGCAGCCATCACCATGTATACTAATAGAATAGATAAAAACAGGGCGAATCCCAACCCACTGAATGACTCTTGTCGCATCTCTTCTTCTCCCGTTATTTTAGCCGAATACTTGGCCGGGAATTCAACCTCGGACAATTTAGCTTTAATAGCAGGGGTTATATGACTTAGTGAGTATTGTTTCTCGATCATGGCGGTCACAATACCCGTTCGGCTTTGGTTAACCCGGTTAATTTCTTTCGGGGCTGACGTGATTTCTATGTCTGCAATCTCTCCGAGACGGTATTTCTTCTCGCCTTGTATGATTTCAATATCGTAGATTTCGGAAAGGGTCACTTCGGGAACCTTGATATTGATGTCAATAGTCTCGCCTTGTGTTTCGAAAGTTCCGGCATCCTTACCTGCCAGTTTCTCGCTGACTTGGTTACTTACCGTGGCAACGTCAATCCCGTAGATTCCACTTTTCAAGCGGTCAATCTTGATATTCACCTCCGGGGCTCCTTTTTCCAAGGAAGATTTGATGTCGTATATACCGGGAATTCCAGTGATTTTCTCTTTTATCTCGGTACACAATTCATCCAGTAATTCAAGTTCTTCCCCTTTCACCTCGATTACCAGCGGTGCCCCCTCTGTTCCCAGAATACTTTGTAGGGCGGATTCTCCTTTCTCGTAGGAAATTTCCACGCCTTCCGGCAAGGGGTAATTCTCGTTAATATTCGTGATAAAGTAATCGGCATCCAGCTTAGAATCTTTCTTTATCTTTACCTTAATTTGGGATTGATTCTCTGATTCCAGTTTTCCCCCGCTTTGACTTTCAAGGTTGGATGGGCCAACCAGCGTGTATTGCCATTCAATATCATCCTGTCCTAGAGTCCGGATGGCATCTTCAATGGTTCCCACGGCATTATCCGTACTTTTTAACCTTGTTCCCGGTTCCATGGTAACGAGGATCGAAAACTCCTTCGATTCTGTTTTAGGCATGAACTCCATGCCAATGAATGGTAACATCAGATAGGAAACAATCATGAGGATGAAGGCAATTGTAATCACCAGGTATTTCCTTTTAAGTACTTTTCCGACGAAGTTTCCGAAACCTTTGATCGTGATAGCATGACTGGTGATATTGTCTTTTTTCCGCATGAATTTCGATGCCAGCATCGGGATAAATAAGATGGAGACAAAAAGCGAGGATAATAACGAGAAGCTAACCGTCCATGCCTGTTCCTTGAATAACTCTCCGGCAGCACCTTGCAGGTACACGATCGGAAGAAATACCACGATCGTGGTTAAGGTGGATGCCGTAATCGCTCCCGCGACTTCCGAGGTCCCCCTCACGGCTGCCTCCGTGGGCGGCAGGTTGTTTTCGTCCATATTCCGGAAGATATTCTCCATCACCACGATAGCATTATCGACCAACATTCCCGCTCCCAGCGCAAGCCCTCCCAGCGTCATGATGTTAATGGAAAGACCGTTGAAGTACATCAGGTTGAACGTGGCTATGATCGAGATCGGGATAGAGAGACTGACGATTAATGTCATGTTCACTCGTCGCAAGAATATATAAAGTATAATAACGGCGAGGATGATACCCATTAAAGCGGAATCTTTAACCTCGTTGATGGAACTCCCGATAAATTCTCCTTGGTTACTGATGATATGGAAATCATACCCCGGTAAACTTTTGCGAAATTCATCAATCTTGGCTAGCAAGTTTTCCACGGCATTTACCGTGTTATATTTATTTTCTTTGTAGATACTGATCCCCAGACAGCGTTCTCCGTTATAACGGGCCAAATTTTCCGGGTCTTTGTTGCGAATGGACACGGAGGCCACATCTTTCAAATATACCGGGGCTTTTGTCTTGCTGGAACTGCTTGTAGATTCCGTGGAAGAGGAACTTCCGCTGGAAGAATTCTCTTTAAATGCCACGATAATGTTTTCAATATCTTGGAGACTGGTAATCAGGTTTACCCCTTTCACCGTGTATTGAATATCCCCGTCCGTGATCGTTCCCCCGGAAACATTTTGATTGATGGCCGTGATTTGCGAGGCAATCCCGTCGGCAGTTAATCCGAATGCCTCCAACATATAAGGATTCGTGGATATTTCGACGATAGCCTGTTCCTGTCCGTTCAATTGAATATCCGCGATTCCATCTACCCGGACGAGTTCATTACGCATGTAATTTTCTGCGATCTTTCGCAATTCATTCATGTCCTTCACCTCGTTATGAGTGAGAGCGATGGTCATGATTGGTGTTGCGTTGGCATCGTAACGGGTAACGTTAACTTCTTCGATGCTTTCATCTTGAGAAAGAGAAGAGACACTTCGCTGTAAATCCAGGAAAGCGGCATCCATGTCCTGATCCCATCCGTATTCCACGGTAACCTTCGTGTACCCGACTTTCGTGACGCTGTACACGCTCTTCACGCCTTCCTGACGTGCGGCAGTCGATTCGACATTGGTAGTGATTAGCTTTTCAACCTCTTCGGGTGGTCTCTGACCGCTTTTCACTTCCACGTAAAGAGCGGGATTTTTCAAGTCAGGGAAAAGATCTGTCCCTAACTTATTATAAGATATGGTTCCCAGTAAACATACCGCCAGCGTGAGCATTAACACGCTCACCGGGTATTTTACTGCAAATTTGGTAATGCTGTTCATGTCTTTTTATTTCATGATTTTTACTTTGCCTCTGTTTCTCAGGAATTCGTAGCCTTTCACCACGATCTTGTCTCCTTGGTTCAGACCGCTTTCCACCTCGATGAAACGGTCATCACTGATACCAATTGTGATGATTTTCTCCATGGCCCGGTTTTGTTCCACCGTGTAGACAATCCGGTTTCCTCCCCGACGGGAATTAACGATGTCTTTCGGTATAACAATAACTGAATCCTTTTGCAAAGTAATAATCTCTCCTTTTGCGAACATACCGGGACGTAGTTTCAGTTCCGGGTTGCTGATCGTGATGTATCCGGTGTATGTGCGGGTATCCTCGTTGATTGCCGGGGATAACTGGGAAACAAGGCCGGACAGTGTATCTGATTTGATATTATAATTGGTGACCAACACTTTTTGACCCACTTTCACCTTATCGATCGTGTTTTCCGGTAATGCGATTTCCATGTACATATGGCTGTAATCCATCAACCCGACCATCGTTTCGCCCGATGCGATCTCCACGTTCGGGGTGAAATACGGCAGGCTGACGATGGCTCCTTTGAAAGGGGCTTTGATCGAGAGCTTTGCCAGATCAGAGTATGCCGTTTCCAATGCTGTTTGCGCTTGTATGTAACTACTTTCGGCATTTAGTACATCTTTTTCCGTGGCACCGCCTTTTTCAAATACGGCTTTTTGTCCTTCCCACTCTTTCTTGGCGATATCAACCTGCATCTTTTTTGTCGGTAGCGACACGGTATTTTCGTGTTCTTTATTATTCAGCTTGATAATCACGGCTCCTTCCTCGACAATGTCTCCCAGCTTGTAGGGACGCTTGGTCTTGGGGTTGATCATCAGCTCGTATTTACCGTTTGTCTCGGATTTCACTTCCACCGTTTTGGCTGCTTTGGCTGTTCCTGTTGTGGTGGTCAATTCCCGAACATCACGTTTCCCGACTTCGGCAAGCCAAACAGGCGTGGTTGTCTCTGAAGAAGAACTCATTCGTTGCTCGTTACAAGCGTTCAAGGTGTAAGCCAGTAGAATCACCCCGATATATTTTATAGATTTGTTGATCATAGCGTTTTTGTTTTATATTTTGTGTTAGGGTTTATTTCAATAAATCAACCGGTAAATAAGACCTGTTATTCTGGTAATCCCACAGGGTTTGGATTTTCAGATCCAGTAATTTCAATTTGTATGAAATGATGGCATCCGTCAATGAGTTTTTTGCGTCAGTTAACTGGGTCTGTTGGTTTTTCAGTTCCATACCGGTAAGGGTTCCGCTACGATATTTCTCGACGTTGATGTCGTACGTGCGCTCTGCGTTTCTGACTGTCTGGCGGGCGATTTCGATCTGGCGTAATAATTTGGGTAACTCTCGACAAATCTGACGTACTTCGAGCATGATGGATTTTCTTTCTTCCTCGTTGCTGATCTCCGTGTTTTCGTTGGATAATTCCGTACTGCGAATACTTGCCTTTCTTGCCCCCCAGTCCCAGATAGGAACGGTTAAGGTAACCCCGATCGTTTCGTTGTCATCCGGTTTCGAGAAAGCTCCGTTGAATTTATCACCTTGGCCCATCAAACCTACTCTGGCGGAGATACTACCTTTAAACTTGTTATTATCCTTTGCCTCGATCAAGCTAAAAATACCTTCTTCAATGGCAATCTGTTGTTGGCGGATTTCCATACGTTGAGTCAAGGCGTATTTAACGGCTTGATTCACATCCACGTGAACCGAATCAATCTGGATGTTGGGTAATATACTGATGTCTATATCCAAGGGTAACCCCAAAGTTTGCTTGAATTGATCTTTGGTATTCTCGTAACTCGTTTCCGTGTCGGCGAGAGAATTCTCGTTCGTGGCTAAGGTTACTTCCGCCTGGAAGAGTTCTTCCTGGGCGATCAAATGTTGTTCCACTTTATTTTTGATTAACTCGTAATTTTCTTTTTGACTCTGGAAAGCTTCCCGAGCCGTAACGAGTCTTTTATAAGACTGGTAAACGCCATAAAATGCTGCGGTCACGTTCTTCTCGATGTTCAGTTGGGCTAGAGCGTATTGTATTTTTGCTTTTTCAAGGTTGAATTCCAGCCTTTTCAATTGCATCTTGGTCTTATTGTAGGTAAAGATCGGTTGCTCCAGGTTTAAGCTAAGATTATTTGAAAAAGAGGTACTCTTGGCTCCGAAAGATTGGTTATCGTCATCTTGCCAGTTAAACGAGTTGCTAAGTGTAAGCGTTCCGTCCGTCCACTTGATCGGTTGACTGATCCTGAAGTCCAGGCCGGAACTCATGGATTTCCGGGTATACCATTGTGTATTGTAATCGTCAAACGACGTACTTCTGGTATATTGAAATGGGCTCAGGTTCAAACTGAACTGTGATTTTAACGAGGCTTTTTGCTGAATCAGGGCCAGCTCACTTTGTTCTAGACTCATTTTACTTTGAATGATGGAAGGACTTTGCTGATAAGCGATCTCCAGAGCCTTTTCCAACGTCAAAATTTCCTGAGCAAACGTTGATCCGGAACAAAGCATGAGTATTCCCGAAATAATCAACGATATTGACGCGATCTTTTTCATAATATGTTGTTGTTATTTTTATTTGTTATTGTTCGTGTACACCCATTTTACCGCATCGGCAAAGATGATTTGGTTTGATCCCGATCCTTTGTCACTTAAGGTAATCTTAGCCTCTCCTTGCGAGAAATAGAAAGAACCCAGTGTCATCCATCCCTGCCGTCCCCGGCCCGTCTCGACTGAAATTTCCTCTTCTCCGTCATCATGTTTTACCGTGTAATATTGCATTTTTTTCTCTTCATTCCTTCCCCAGCGATGTCCCATCATGGGAAGATCAGACGAGTACACGAATACCTCGTAGAATCCTGGAATTTGTATCTGGGTTGTCCATTCCGTCTTGTTACTACCGCTTCCGGATTTCTTGTACACGGCACTATTGATATAGTCCCCGTAATAATTTGCCCCGATAGTAGCTGTCCATTTACTGGGGGGCATCCAGAAGTTTAAGTTCTTGTATTTATCTTCGCTCTCCTTCTTGAAGAAAGATTGTAGCTTGTTCTTTTGATTGGATTCGATTATCCGGAATCCGGGATCTTCGTTGTCAACCGTGATCTCTTTCGGGTTAAACGTGAAAAGGGTGGCATTTGCGTCGAATATTCCCGTTACCGTGTCGGTCGTCGTGGTGGTCACTTTGGCGAAATTCTGCATGATCGTACTGGGTAGATTTTGCGAGATATTCGTGTTAATCGTGAGGTTGCTCGGACGTTCGTCACATAAAATACGAATCTCTTTGTATTTCTGCGGTTCTATAATGTAATTTTTCGCCGGCTTGGACTCCATTTGAGCAGCCCGTCCTCTTCTTCCCCGCGGGCCGCCGGGGAACATTCCGCCTCCTTCTTCCACGTTGACGGAAATCACGCCTTCTACATTCGTGGGGTTGTACACTTGGAACTTCACGATATATTTCGTGTAATCCCCGACTTCTACTTGATCGGCATCCACCCCTTTCACGATAAAACGAGGCGTGCTGTTTATCGTGTACCAGTTCGGGATGAAATCCATTAAATTGAAATGGAATTTACGGATAAACTCACTGTTCAGGCGAGTGAAATTAACTTCTTGAAACTGGTATTTTTTAGTGAATTCTGCCATGAATTCCTTGAACTCGTTTGATGAAAGGCGTGAGTTTATATAGTTCCTCAGGTAAACGCCCTTTAGTTTCATCATTTCGTAGAACACCTCTGTCGAAAGCGTGTTATCAAGTACGGCTTGTTCAAAACTTTTCCCGTTTAGGTAAGCGGCGGCTCGTTGGTCATCGCCCATCCCGTTGAACATCCGGAAGAAATGTCTTCCCTGATCGCTTTCTTCCTGTTTTAGCATGGTGTTCATCACGATGTCTATGATCGGGAAATTCTGGGAATAAATAGAACCCGCGTAATTAAAATACATGGACGATAAATCGTACTTGTTCAGCTTGGATGTCCCGGACCACTCGCCAGAGAACATATTCACGAATGTATTTCCCTCTTCTTGAAACGTTTCCTCCGAGAGAAGAACCCGGCGGACGAAATCCCGTATAACGTTCATTTCCACGTCAATTTCTTCCATCGCTCCCTGGGGATCACGTCGTCCCCAGTTGGCCATTCTTTTCTTGGCAAATTTGAAATTACTGCTAGGCAGGGTCGTGGCAAATTCCGGAAGGAAAACCATCTCCGGTTGCGCCTGCTCGCTGTTCCCTTTCCAATTTCGCACGTAACCCGTGTAAGAAATAGGCGTTTCTGCCATGATAAATTTCTGATACGGGTATTTACGGCCTTTTCTCAACTCGTATTCGGATTTCACATCCTGAAGGAATCCGGCTAACGTGTCCGAAATGTTAGGAAAAACTTCAGAATAGAAATCGTGACCCTTAAAATTGTATAATTCGATCTGCACGGAATCAACCACGATACTCTTCTTCTCGTAGTCCCCGATGGCTAAACTGATGCCGGGCAGTTGCTCTTTATTTCGGAATATTGTCGTGTCCCCCGATTGGAAAGGTGTCCCTTGTGAAAGAATCGTCCGGTCATCGGGATGAATCACTTTTAGAGTGTAATTCGAGAAGTTTTTCCGGATATTATAAGGAGCTTCCGGGTTTACCGGTGGAAAGGTAGAGGGGTACCACAGGCATTCCGGGGTCAGCAGGGTAAATTTATCCTGCACGAAAGCGTATCTTTTCCCGAAACGGAGAATGCTACTTCCGGTTTGCGTGTCGTAATATTCTTCGTCCGTGATGTCCAGGTAGCAGATATTCTCGTCGATGGAACCGTTATACGTGATATCCAGTTCAAGGCTCTCGTACGGGCGGAGTTTGTGTTCCGCAATAATAACTTGCGCATCTCTTTTATAGGGAATTTCTTCTCCTTGGCGGGTTAATTTTTCAACTTGCAGGGATGGGTTCAAGTAGAACACGATTTTGTCGATCTCCTGGTGATTCCGGTTTTGGACCTTTACGTGTGAATTGACGGTAATCTTTTTACCGTCTTGTGAGAATATAATCTCTTGATCTATCAAATGAACTTTGTCAATATTATTGTATTTCTTGTATCTTTCAGAATATAATTTGCGTTGATTGTCAACGTGATGGAATCGGGTGAAATAGGTGAAACCACAGCCGATTCCGGCGATCAGGATAATACATCCCAGGGCGTTCAGCAAGATATTTTTCTTGGGATGTAACGGTAAGCGGTTGACCATGGCGATGGTAAACGTGAGTAATCCCATTCCCAATAGCAAGAATGTCAATCGTTGAACGAGATAGGGAAACAAGTTCGTGTGTCCCAGCACGTCGGAGAACATATTCGGCACCATGAGGGCGAAGAAGTCAAACGTTCCGTGT